>JAHEGP010000095.1 GCA_024645065.1 Cellvibrionales bacterium
CTCCGACCCGAACCGTTGACTATTCCCTGAAACGGAAATCCGGCTTGCGGGGTGCCCAAGACCGCGGCTCAAGTGACCTCGGCCCTATCAACGGGCACCCCGTTTCAGGCGGCCCAGGCATCCCCTGCCGCAGCTGCTGGGACTTGCATGCACCAAGGCGCCTCCAGGCGGCGCATTGCGGCACAGCCAAAGCAGGCGTTTTAAGCGAGCACCGAAGGCTCCGCTGAGGCAGTACCGAATTAATCAAAGCCTTAACATTGTTTCGCAACCCGAAGGTTAGGCCGCAACTTCCACGCCGCGATTCGGTGGTATATAGTAAGCGCCAGTTAATCGAGTGATAGGTCGTGGTTCCCTTGCAGGGGATCTTGGTCTGCAGTTTGGGTCTCTCCAGTCACTGGTGGGTGCAACCGGGCTGGGGTGGTTGCAGGGATGGGGAGGTGGCATGCGAGAAGATATAGATCCTGTGGAAACCAGGGAGTGGCTGGATGCACTCGATTCGCTGGTAGACCACGCCGGTAAGGGCCGGACCGCCTATTTGCTCGCTCGGCTGGCGGAGCATGCGGCCGATATAGGCGTGGAATTGCCTCCAGCAATCGTTACCCCCTATCGCAACACGATAGCGCCAACCCAGCAGAAGACCATGCCGGGCGATCTATTTATGGAGCGGCGGATTCGCTCCCTGGTGCGCTGGAATGCTCTGGCCATGGTGATGCGGGCCAACGACAACGACGAGGGTCTGGGTGGTCACATATCGTCTTTTTCCTCCAGTGCCACGCTTTACGATGTCGGGTTCAACTATTTCTTCAGGGCTTCCGAGCGCGACCAGCCGGGCGATCTGATCTACTTCCAGGGGCACAGCGCTCCCGGGATCTACGCGCGCTCTTATCTCGAGGGGCGCCTCACTGAAGATCAACTCGATAATTATCGGCGCGAAGTCGACGGCGCCGGGCTGTCATCTTATCCGCACCCCTGGCTGATGCCCGATTACTGGCAATTCCCCACGGTTTCCATGGGACTGGGTCCCATCCAGGCGATTTTCCAGGCCCACATCATGAAGTACCAGGCTAAACGCGGCCTCGTGGATAGTCAGGGCAGGAAGGTTTGGTGTTTCCTGGGTGATGGTGAAACCGATGAGCCAGAGAGCCTGGGATCCATTTCGCTGGCAGGGCGCGAACAGCTGGATAACCTAATCTTCGTCGTCAACTGTAACCTGCAGCGTCTCGACGGGCCGGTGCGGGGTAATGGCAAAATCATCCAGGAGCTTGAGGGGATTTTTCGCGGTGCCGGCTGGAATGTCATCAAGGTGATCTGGGGTCGACATTGGGACATGTTGCTGGAACGGGACGAGACGGGCCTGTTACAGCGCCGCATGAATGAAGTTTGTGACGGCGAGTTGCAGAACTACAAGGCCAATGGCGGCGCGTACACCCGCAAACACTTTTTTGGTAAGTACCCCGAATTGTTGGAGCTGGTCAAGGACCTCTCGGATGACGATATTATGTATCTCAATCGGGGCGGCCACGATCCCTACAAGATCTATGCGGCCTATTACGAGGCGGTGAATCACCAGGGACAACCTACGGTTATTCTGGCTCAAACCGTCAAGGGCTATGGTATGGGGCCCGCCGGTGAGGCCCAGAACGAAGCTCACCAGCTGAAAAAGCTCGACATGGATAGCCTGCGCAAGTTTCGCGACCGATTTGGCGTGCCACTGTCCGACGAGGCGCTGGAAAGCGTGCCCTACTACCGCCCCGCACCCGATAGTCCCGAAATGGTGTACATGCAAAAACAGCGCGAGCCATTGGGTGGCCCTATCCCGACGCGCAGGGCGGATTTCGAAGCCCTGCAAATGCCCCCGTTGGAAGCCTTTGCAACCCAGCTGAAGGGCAGTGGAGAGCGCAGTGTCTCTACCACCATGGCCTTCGTCAGAATGCTTTCCACCCTCACCAAAGATGAGCATATAGGACCGCGAATAGTACCTATCGTACCGGATGAGGCACGCACTTTCGGCATGGAGGGCATGTTTCGCCAACTGGGCATCTATTCCTCGGTGGGACAGCGCTACACGCCGCACGATGCGGATCAGGTGATGTTCTACAAGGAAGATGAAAAAGGCCAGATCCTGGAGGAGGGTATCAACGAAGCCGGGTCCCTGGCGGCCTGGATGGCCTGTGCGACATCCTACAGCAATAATAATTATGCGATGGTGCCCTTTTATATTTTTTACTCCATGTTCGGCTTCCAAAGAGTGATGGATCTGATTTGGGCAGCGGGGGACGCCCAGGCGCGGGGTTTTCTGATGGGAGCGACCGCGGGGCGCACCACCCTCAATGGCGAGGGCTTGCAGCACCAGGATGGACACAGCCATATCATGGCCAACCTGGTGCCCAATTGCCTTTCCTATGACCCCGCTTACGGTTACGAACTCGCGGTGATCATCCAGTACGGCCTCGAGCAGATGTACCATAAAAAGGAAAACTGCTTCTATTACATTACGTTGATGAATGAGAACTACCGGCAGCCCGAAATGCCGGTAGACTGTGCCGATGGCATCGTCCGCGGGATGTACCAGTTGGAGCATGCGCGCGAGGACGCCGAGCTGCGGGTACAGTTGCTGGGGGCCGGGACGATTCTGGGCGAGGTGAGGGCGGCGGCGGATATTTTGCGGCGAGACTATGGTGTGGATGCCGAAGTGTGGAGCCTGACCAGTGTCAATCAGTTGGCCCGCGAGGGGCACCAGTGCTCGCGCTGGAATATGCTCAATCCCGAAGAGGCACCCAGAACCAGCTATCTCCAGCAGCAGCTTGAATCGGTAGCTCCCGCATCGGTGCCGGTCATTGGGGCAACCGATTATGTCAAAGCGTACCTCGACCAACTGGCGCCTTTTGTAGGGGGGCGTTTCGTATCCCTTGGCACCGATGGTTTTGGCCGCAGCGACACGCGGGCAAAATTGAGAAGCTTTTTTGAGGTAGACCGCTACTTTGTGGTGGTGGCGGCGCTCAAGGCTCTGGCCGATGAGGGCAAAGTTGAGGCTGGTCTTGTCACCAGGGCCTTGAAAAGCTTTGGTATCAAGCCGGATCGTGCCGATCCTCTCTACAGTTAGCCCCGGGTAATCAGTTGTTGGGCCAGAAAAGGACAACGTTGTGACCAGCGAAGCGATAAAAATTCCTGATTTGGGCGGCGAGGAAGCACTTGAAGTCGTGGAGATACTTGTGGCTGCGGGCGATTCTGTGCAGCAGGAGGACATTCTGCTGGTACTGGAGTCGGACAAGGCTGCAATGGAAATACCCAGTCCATACACCGGCACCTTGAGCGCAGTCGACGCCAGGGTCGGTGATCGCCTGTCCAGTGGAGACGTTTTCGCTCACATTGATACCGCCATTCCTGAAACGGAAACCGCTGTTGCGGCTGGTGCCGGCTCCACGGCTGGCGACGCGGGGCGGGCTGCAGCCCCGGGTGCAGATGAGCCGAGCGATGCGCCGGCCAGCGACGCCGGGCCTTTCCCCGGGGAGACTGGAGAGTCCGAGGTCGAGGTGGAAGTGCCCGAGCTCGGTGGTGCAGCCGGTGCCGAGGTGATCGAGGTTCCTGTGGCTCCCGGTGACGAAGTCGGGGATGGCGACATCGTGTTGGTGCTGGAGACCGATAAGGCATCAATGGAGATTCCCACTCCCCGAGCGGGCACGGTTACCTCTGTGGCTGTAAAGATTGGCGATAAAGTCAGCCATGGCGATGCGATGTTGACGCTCTCGGTTAGGCAGCCAGCTGAAAGCCCCGCTGAGGCATCTCGCGAGCCAACAGTTACTGCAGATGCTCGAGGTGCTGCATCCAGCGAGCCAGCCTCCGGATCCGCCGGGCCAGCTCAGCCGACAGTTGCAAGCGCTGCTTCCGCAGAGGACAGCGCTAAAGGCAAAAGTAGCGACCGGAGCATTTCCCGGTCCACAACTGTGCATGCAGGCCCCGCAGTAAGAAAAATGGCCAGAGAGCTGGGTGTCGATCTTGCAGCGGTGACAGGCACGGGACCCTCGGGTCGGATTCTAAAGGAAGACCTCCAGGATCATGTCAGGCAGGGCATGGCGAAAGTCGCCAGCGGCTCCACACTGCCGGTCGCACCACCAGCGGAGGTTGATTTTGGCAAGTTTGGCTCGATAAGAATCGAGCCGATGTCATCGGTGCAAAAGCTGACCGCCGCCAATATGCACAGCAGCTGGTTGAACATACCAAGGGTGAGCCAGTTCGATGAGGTCGACATCAGTGCGCTCGAAAAATTTCGCAATAAAATGAAAAACGAAATGGAGGGGCAGGGGGTCAAGTTGACGCCGCTGCCTTTCCTGCTGAAGGCCTGTGCGGTGGCGCTGCAAAAGAATCCCATGTTCAACGCGTCCCTGCACCCTGATGGTGAGCATTTGGTGTTTAAGGAATATGTTCACATTGGAATGGCGGTCGATACGCCGGCCGGCCTACTGGTGCCTGTGCTGCGTGACGTCGACAAAAAAAGCCTGTCAGAGCTGGCCAGGGAATCCAGCGAGCTCGCGGCCCGAGCGAAAGCGCGCAAGTTGAAGCGCGAAGAAATGCAGGGTGGTTGCTTTACCATTTCCAGCCTTGGAAATATCGGCGGTACCGGCTTTACTCCAATAATCAATGCTCCTGAGCTTGCAATCCTGGGCGTGTCGCGACTGTCGGTGAAGCCGGTTTGGAACGGCAAAAAATTCAAACCCCGCAAAATGCTGCCGTTGACCCTGGCCTATGATCACCGGGCTATCAACGGTGCCGTGGCTGGGCGCTTCATGCAGGACCTCGGCATGCTTCTTGCCGATGTGCGGAGGCTACTGCTTTAGTCAATCATGCACTGTCGCTCTGTAGTCGCAAAAGTACAGCTTGCTATCGCTTTAGCCCTCCCGCGCAGCAATGAATTGCCGCTGCGGTAAACCGGCGCAAAAAAAATCATGAGCGGACACCATCACCATCAGACGCCCCGGGCGAACTACGCTGACTATAACCGGATGTTCGCCATCGGCGTGGGCCTCAACCTGGCTTACGTGGTGCTGGAATCCGGGGTTGGGCTGGCGATTAATTCACTGGCGCTGCTGGCCGATGCGGGACACAACCTCAGCGATGTGTTCAGTCTTTTATTGGCCTGGGCCGCGGCCTGGCTTGCGACCCGTGCTCCTACCAGACGCCGGAGCTACGGGTTTCGCCGCGCGACCCTATTGGCTTCGCTATTCAGTGCGCTGTTATTGCTCATGACCATGGGTGCGATCGGTTGGGAAGCACTGGAGCGAATTCGTGCGCCCAGTCCGGTCGATGGCAATATTATGATGCTGGTTGCGGCCCTGGGGGTAGTTATCAACACGGCGACTGCATTGCTATTCCTGCGTGACCGCAAACGTGACCTGAATATTCGTGGCGCGTTCCTGCACATGGCTGCCGACGCGGCGATTTCCATGGGAGTTGTGGTAGCGGGTGGGCTGATTTTGCTCAGCGGGTGGCTTTGGCTGGATCCGGCAATCAGCCTGTTGGTGGTTTTGGTGATCGTGATTGCCACCTGGAGTCTATTGAAAGAGTCAGTGGCGCTGTTGCTCGACATGGTACCTGCCAAAGTCGACGCCGCCGAGGTCGAGGCATGGTTGCGCAGTGCGCCGGGCGTTGAGGGTTTGCACGATCTCCACATCTGGTCGGTAAGTACGACGGATGTGGTGCTTACCGTGCATCTTGTAATGCCGCGGGCGACGAACAACGATCAGTTTTTACGCGAGCTGCGCGATCAACTGTTTAAACGTTTTGATATAGGGCACACTACCGTGCAGATTGAGCAAAAGCACAGTGAGCACCCATGCCAGCATTCGGTGTGTTGTTAAGATCTAACGGATAGGAGTGGCACCCATGTCGCAGGATAAACAGGATCTGGACAACGCAACAGACCATGCAGTGTTTGGTGATGCCGTTCTTGGGGTCATCGATGAGCCCATGTATTCGGGAGCGCTCAGTTTTATGCGGCGCAAGTACAGCAGGCAACTCGACAATCCTGAGGTCGACGTCGTCGTTACAGGGGTACCTTTTGATCTGGCCACGACCCATCGTCCCGGTGCAAGGTTTGGCCCTGCTGGGATTAGAGCTGCGTCTGCCGGCCTGGCCTGGGAAACCACTCGTTGGCCCTGGGACTTTCAGGCTTTCGACGTGCTCGGTGTGATTGACTACGGCGACCTTGCCTTCAATTCCGGCGAGCCCCAGTCGATGATCGATGCCTTGCAGCAGCATGCCGGAAAAGTGCTTGCCGCAGGGAAAACCATGCTGACTTTGGGCGGGGACCATTTGATAGCCCTGCCCTTATTACGTGAACATGTGTTAAAACATGGCCCGGTGGCGCTGCTGCACTTCGATGCACATACCGACACCTACAGTAAGGGTAGTGCCTATGATCACGGCACCATGTTTCATAATGCGGTAGAGGAGGGGCTGGTGCTGCCAGACAATACCGTACAGGTTGGGATCCGGACCAACTATACGCGGATGGGGCATCCTTTCACGGTGCTCGATGCGGCCTGGGTCAATGATCATGGCGCGACGCGGGCGCTGGAGGAGATCCGCAGCGTAATCGGCGATAAGCCCTGTTATGTGAGCTTCGATATCGACTGCCTTGATCCAGCGTTTGCGCCCGGTACGGGAACCCCGGTGTGTGGTGGCCTGGCCACAGATTTGGCACTGAAAATCGTGCGAGGCTTATTACCGCTGAATATTGTTGGCGTTGACCTGGTGGAAGTAGCGCCGCCTTACGATCACGCCGAAATAACCGCATTGGCAGGAGCCACTCTGGCACTTGAATTTTTATACGTATTGGCGGCCCAAAAGCGCCGCGGCAAATTGATATGAGGAGATTTGTGGCGCAGGCGGTAACATTGACGGGACGCTATCGATAAGAGAAGATTCACCCATAATAATGGCCGCTAAAGGCCCGGCTTTTTCAAGACTCAAACCCACTCAGGGGAAATAAGCGATGAATTACAAGCTGCCGCTGCAACAGTTTATTGAGAATGTTGCCAGGCACCCCGACAAGACTTATCTGCACCAGCCCCAGGACCGCGTTTGGCGGACTCTTACCTGGGCTCAGGTTGATGACCAGGCGCGGCGCATTGCCAGCGGTTTACTTGCCCATGGCCTGGAGGCGGGTGACAGGGTTGCCATTCTGGCGAAAAACAGCGCCGAATGGTTTGTTGTTGATTTCGCTATCATGATGGCCGGTATGGTAAGTGTGCCGATCTACTCGACTGCAGGGGAAGCCACCATTCGCCACGTGCTATCGCATAGTGGCTCAAAGGCGGTCTTCATCGGTAAGCTCGATAGCACTGATGCGGCCACCGCCGCTATTGGCAATGATATCCTGAGTATTGCTTTTCCCTACCCGACTGCGCCGGCCAGGGAGCATTGGAACGATTGGCTCGAGCGATACGAACCACTGCAGGAGATAGCCAATCCCGGTCCGCAGGATACCTTTACCCTCGTTTATACCTCTGGAAGTACGGGCCTGCCCAAGGGGGTGGTGTTGACCCACGACAATGTCGCGGCATCAGCCTACATCGCCACGACCTTGAATCCCGTCGGTGATGACCTTCGAGTGGTATCCTATTTGCCATTGGCACATATCACCGAGCGCTGCGTGATTGAGTTGCCCAGCCTTTACCAGCCCGGGGACATTTACTTTACTGAATCGCTAGCCACTTTTGTCGAAGACCTTAAGCACGCCAGACCGACGCTGTTCGTCTCTGTACCTCGTCTATGGGCCAAGTTCCAGGCGCAGATACTCAGCAAGATCCCGGATGATGCCCTGCGGGCCATGCTCGACGACCCGGCCCAGCGCGATGGCGTGGTGAGCATGATTCGCGAGGGACTCGGTTTTGCTGAAACCCGGGTTTTCGGTTCCGGTTCGGCACCTATTTCACCGTCCATCCTGAAATGGTTCGCGCGGCTGGGCATCAACATCAGTGAGGGCTGGGGTATGACTGAGACCTCGGGACTCGCCTGTGGCAATAATCCTTTCAACCAGGACTGGCTCGGCACCATTGGAGTGCCGGTGCCCTGCGTTGAGATGAAGCTCTCGGAGGAGGGCGAAATGCTGATTCGGGGCGCCTCGATATTCAGCGAGTATTACAACAATCCCGAAGCTACCGCGGAATCTTTCACGGATGGTTGGTTTCGCACCGGCGACAAGGCGGAACTACAGGCGGATGGCTCATTCAAGATTACGGGCCGGGTCAAGGAGCAGTTCAAGACCGCCAAGGGCAAGTACGTCTCGCCGGTGCCGATTGAAAGCCTGTTTGGGGTCAATCCGGAAATAGAGCAGGTCTGTGTGCTCGGGTCTGGCCGCAAGCAGCCTCTGGTATTAGTTGTTCTCAATGCAATGGTCAGGCCGAGGCAGGCGGATGCCCAACAGCGACTGGAGGAAACACTGGCGCAGGTCAATAGCCAGCTGGAATCCCACCAAAAACTTGATGCGGTTATCGTTGCGAGCCACCCCTGGTCTGTTGAAAATGAATTACTGACACCGACCATGAAGCTGAAGCGGGACAAGATCGAGGAGCACTTTCGTCGCTATCTGGAGACTGAACTGTCGGCACCGGTGGTGTGGGAAGTCGACCTCGAGAGCGCTTGATGTGTAATGGTGGTCGGCAAGTGACGCCGCTAGAACGGTTGTGGCGCGATGAAAGTACGGTGTAGTTGGGCCTCGGGATCTGACCTCTACCTCACCTATCACGATAGGGAGTGGGGCGTCCCGCAATATGATGATCGCACCCTGTTCGAGTTCCTGATACTCGAGGGGGCCCAGGCAGGTTTGAGTTGGTCCACGATTTTGAATAAGCGACAGGGTTATCGCCAGCTGTTCGAGGATTTCGATCCGGCGCGTGTCGCTGCCTTCAGCGCAAGCGAAATTGCAGAGCGCTTGCAAAACCCGGCGATTGTCCGCAATCGCGCCAAGGTCAATGCTGCGGTGACCAATGCCCGGGCTTTTCTGGAGGTGCAGCAGCAATATGGCAGTTTTAGCGCCTACATATGGCAATTCGTCGGATCGCACCCGATTCAGAACCGGTGGCACTCCCTCGACCAATTGCCAGCCACCACGGTCGAGTCTGACGCGATGAGCAAAGACCTCAGGAAACGCGGTTTCAAATTTGTCGGTAGTACCATCTGTTATGCTTTTATGCAGGCGATGGGAATGGTCAATGATCACACTGTCGATTGTTTCAGGCATGATGAGTGTAGCCACCTCGCAAGTTCAGGAAGGGGGTAGCCTGTATTGCGCCTGACCTGAACGACTATGTACTAAAATTAAAATAATCAGGCTGCCATTGAGAAGAGCGTGCGCTGCATCGGTCACTTCGGCATTGGTTAGCTAAACAGGTTTGCGATGGACGATTTCCGTGTAAAAAGGATTTCCACCATTTCCCGATTCAAGTCGGGAGTGGCGCTTATTGCCGACACCATCATTCCCGAGCAGTGTCGACGCAATCATCATGAAACCCTGCGCTCGCGGGTGCTGATTATCGTGATGGGCAGCCTGTTTGCCTGTCTTTGCTCACTTTATCTGTGGTTACCCCGCATCATTGCCCTGTCGCCGGAAGGACTGAAACAGGCAAATCACCTGGTCGTCATGATGGGGCTGGGGTCAGCGTTATGCCTTGTTGCACTCAGGGTATTTAATTCCCGGTCCCTGGCGGCAAACCTTTATGCGGTTTTCCTCTGGGCGGTGTTCATGCAAACGGCGTCGTTGACCGGTGGTATAGAAACACCGGCGCTGTCATTGTTTATACTGCTGCCCGTATTGCTTGGAGTGACCTCTGGAACCCGGGCGGGTTTATATTGGACAGTGGTTGTCTGCGCCACCTGGCTGGTCCTGTTATTGTTGTACCGAAAGGGTTACCACTTCCCCCAGATTGTACTAGCCGATAACTATAATACTGCCCAGACCATATGCCTGTCGCTCTCCTGCTTGATGGTGGTCGTGGTAGTGGTTCTGTATGAATTCATGAATCATTTGCTGCGCGATGGACTATCCCGGGAGAGGGAAAGCCTGGATTACCTCGCGCGACACGATCAATTGACGGGGCTACCAAATCGCCGCAGTTTTATCCTGGAGTGGGAGTTGGCGCTGGCTCGAGCAAGCCGCAATAAAACCCGTGTCGCGATTTTGTTTCTGGATCTC
This sequence comes from Cellvibrionales bacterium, assembly GCA_024645065.1. GTDB lineage: Bacteria > Pseudomonadota > Gammaproteobacteria > Pseudomonadales > JAHEGP01 > JAHEGP01. The sequence goes on from JAHEGP010000095.1 coordinate 10,193, forward strand.
GACAAATTCAAGACAGTCAATGACGGGCTCGGGCACGGGGCGGGAGATCAACTACTGCAGGAAATGTCTCGACGCTTGCAGCGGCTGCTCCGTTCCACCGACTTTGTCGCCCGCTGGGGTGGGGATGAGTTTGCCATGATCGTCGAGAATGTGGGAAGTCAGTCTGATCTTGAGCAAGTAGCCGCCAAACTCGTGGCTGCTATCAGGGAACCCATGGTCATCGAGCGGCAGCGCGCAGAGGTA
>JAHEGP010000096.1:0-4195 GCA_024645065.1 Cellvibrionales bacterium
GATGAGATTGGCGTGATACTGCTCGGCGACAACAACAAACTGACCGCCGGTGCCGAAGTCAGTGCCACGGGGCGCGAGGCTGACACCCCGGTCGGCGAGGGCTTGTTGGGGCGGGTGATCGATGCCACCGGGCGGGTGCTCGATCGCGGCAGGGCATTGGAATTCAGGGAGCGGTGGCCGATCGAGCGACCGGCCCCGCCGATTATTGACCGGGCCCCGGTGACAGAGCCGTTGGAAACCGGCATCAAGGCCATCGACGCCCTGATACCCATTGGCCGCGGCCAGCGCGAATTGATTATCGGTGATCGCCAGACCGGCAAGACCTCTGTGGCGGTTGATACCATTCTCAACCAGCACGACAAGAACATGGTCTGCATCTACTGCGCCATTGGCCAGCGCGGCACGGCTGTGGCCAGGGTGGTGGATACCCTGCGCAAGCACAATGCCATGGAATACGCCATTGTGCTTGCCGCCTCAAATGCAGATCCCCCCGGGCTGCGGTTTATCACGCCTTATGCCGCCACCGCCATGGCGGAATACTTCATGGAAAAAGGTCAGGATGTACTGATCGTCTTCGATGATCTCACACGCCATGCCCGGGCCTATCGCGAACTATCCTTGCTAATGCGTCGTCCTCCTGGCCGGGAAGCTTATCCGGGCGATATCTTTTATATTCACTCCCGGTTACTGGAGCGGGCTACCCATCTCAGTGAGCAGCGCGGCGGGGGCTCAATAACGGCGCTGCCGATCATCGAAACCCAGGCGCAGGATATCTCGGCATATATTCCAACCAACCTGATCTCTATCACCGATGGCCAGGTTTATCTCTCGCCAACGCTGTTTCACAAAGGACTGTTGCCGGCGATTGACGTCGGTAAATCAGTGTCGCGTGTTGGTGGCCAGACCCAGTACCCTGCGTTCCGCGCCGTGTCGGGTGACCTGCGATTGTCCTACGCCCAGTTCGAGGAACTGGAAACCTTCGCTCGTTTCGCCACCCGCCTCGATGAGGCTACGCGAACCACGATCGAACATGGCCGTCGCGTGCGCGAAGTTCTGAAGCAAAGTGAAAATCGTCCACTGCGCGCCAGCGAGCAGATGACCGTGCTCAAGGCGGTCAACAGCGGACTGCTCGACAATCTGCCGTTGGAACAGATCAGTGATGCCGAAGCGGCGATACAGCAATACGTGGCGAAAGAGCTGCCACAGCTTTGCCAAGGTATGGATGCCGGTGACAAACTGGATGAATCCCAGTGGCAGCAGGTCCTCGACGCGGTGACCAGGGCGCTGGCGCAATTGCCGGACCCATTGCGGTAATAAAGCCGATGGAATCCCTCGAACTGCTCCACAAACAACTCGACGGCCTGAACGGATTGCGCAGCATCGTCAAAACCATGAAGGCATTGTCGGCGGCCAGCATCCGCCAGTACGAACAGGCGGTGAGCGCACTAAGCGCTTACTATTGCACCGTAGAACGCGGGCTCTATGTGGTGCTCAAAGACCTGCAGGAGCCGCAGGCGCCCAACCCGTATTGCGCCGAAGCTGGCCGTATTGCGGTCATCGTGTTTGGCTCCGATCACGGTCTGTGCGGCCGCTTCAACGAGGAAATCACCGAGTATGCCCTGGAGCACATTGCCTCATCCGCAGAGGGTCCGGAGCAGCATTTGATTCTTGCTATCGGCGCGCGGGTTGCCGCCAGCCTGGAGCAAGCGGGAGAGCAAGTCGCGGACAAATTTCTGGCCCCCGCCTCGGCCTTACAGATCACTACCACGGTACAGCAGATTCTTCCCAGGCTTGATGAATGGCGCCAACAGTCCGGCGCTCACAAGGTTTACCTGTTTTACAATCGGCGCTCGGGTGCCCGGGGTTACCGACACACCGGCTTCAAGCTGTTGCCTGTCAATCTGCAGCATTTTCGCCATGGGGAGAAGGCGCCATGGCCATCGCGCAGCCTGCCCACCTACAGCATGGAACGCGAAGCACTGCTTGGCCGGCTACTGTATCAATACCTGTTTGTTTCGATCTTCCGCGCCTGTGCCGAATCGCAGGCCAGCGAACATGCCAGTCGACTGGCGGCCATGCAGTCAGCGCAGCGCAATCTCGATGAAAGGCTGGACGAAGTCACCATGAATTTCCGGCGCGCAAGGCAAAATGCCATCACCTCTGAACTGCTGGACGTGGTCGCGGGCTTCGAGACAATTACCCAGCGCGAAAAATAAACAGCCAGAGGACCCTACTTTTGACATAGCTCATGTATCTGTTCGAGAAAAACCGTAAAAATGCAGGATGGGGGTTGCTACATAAAAATCCGTCAAAAACCAGGGGGCCTGCAATGAAACATACCGACCTGACGCTGCCACCGGAACTGCAACATATTCGCGGTACCGGGCCCGTCACCCAATTTCGACCTCGCTATCAAAACCTGCTGCCCCCCTGTAATCAATCCTGCCCGGCAGGCGAAAATATCCAGGGCTGGCTCTCCCACGTCGTTGCCGGTGAGTATGAGCAGGCCTGGCGATTGCTAACCGAGATAAACCCGTTACCGGCAATCCACGGCCGCGTCTGCTATCACCCCTGTGAGGACGGCTGTAATCGCGCCGAGGTGGATGAGCCGGTAAAAATCCACGCCACAGAGCGCTTCCTGGGGGATATGGCGATCGAGCGCAATTGGGAGGCGCCGGTCCATCCGCAGCCCTCGGGCAAGCGAATTCTGGTCATCGGCTCAGGCCCGGCGGGGTTATCCGCAGCTTATCATCTGACTCGCCTGGGCCACAGCGTCGAAATCTATGAGGGTGCGGAAAAGCCCGGCGGCATGATGCGCTATGGCATCCCGGCCTATCGCCTGCCCCGCGACGTCCTCAATGCCGAAATCGAGCGCATCGAATGCATGGGCGTCAGAATTCACCTCAATCGCAAGGTCACCAACCTCAAAAGCGAGATGCAAGCCGGTGGTTTCGACGCTGTGTTTGCGGCGGTCGGGGCGCACATCGCAACCCAGGTCGATATACCCGCCCGGGACGCGAGTAAAATTCTCGACGCGGTGAGTTTCCTCAAGGGTGTAGAGTCCGGCACCTCAACGGTCATGGGCAGGCGGGTCGCCGTGTACGGGGGAGGCAACACCGCGATGGATGCAGCGCGCACAGCCAAACGCCTCGGCGCCTCCGAGGCAATGATTATCTATCGCCGCGACCGCGAACATATGCCGGCACACCAATTCGAGGCCCGGGAAGCCGAGGATGAAGGAGTAAAGATCAACTGGTTGCGCACGATCAAGGATTTCGATGATGATCGAATCCAGGTCGAGGTTATGGAGATCGACGCCAATGGCCGCCCCCAGCCAACCGGCAAATTCGAAACCCTGGGGGCCGACTCGGTGATTCTCGCCCTCGGCCAGCAAATGGAAGCCGATTTGTTCACCACTGACGATGGCGTCACCATCAACGATGGCGTCGTGGAGGTGGATGAGAGTTTCATGACTGGCAGCCCGGGTGTTTTTGCCGGCGGCGATATGACGCCCGGCACCCGCTCGGTGACCTATGCAACCGGGCATGGCCGCAAGGCCGCGTTGCATATCGATGCCTGGATCAAGGGCAGGCAATGGCGCAAGCCACCCAGCCCCAAAGTGGTAGGCTACGAATCCCTGCATCTGTGGTACCACACCAATGCGGCAACGGCCGAACAGCCCGAGCTGCCGGTGGCCGAACGCCTGGGCAGCTTCGAGGAAGTCACCCGCGGTTTTTCTGATAAGCAGGCCAGGTACGAGGCCAGCCGCTGCTACTCCTGTGGCAACTGCTTCGAATGCAACGCCTGCTTTGGCGCCTGCCCGGAAACGGCTATCGAAATCCTTGGCAAAGGGTACGGCTATCGAATCGATTACGACAAATGCACCGGCTGCGGCGCCTGCGTGTTGCAGTGCCCCACCTACGCCATCACCCTGATCCCGGTGGAACAGCTGCAACAGGAGCTAGGCGAATGACAAATCAGCCAGAGATTTACCGGGTGATGGACGGCAATGAAGCGGCAGCCGATATTGCCTTTCGCCTCTCGGAAGTTTGCGCCATATACCCGATCACGCCGTCGTCAACCATGGCTGAGCTGGCCGACCAATGGAAGAATGAAGGTCGCAAGAACCTGTGGCAACAATCGCCCACCATCATGGAAATGCAGAGCGAGGGCGGCGCCGCCGGTGCGGTGCACG
>JAHEGP010000096.1:4205-10417 GCA_024645065.1 Cellvibrionales bacterium
GGTCTCTGTCGACCACCTTTACCGCGTCCCAGGGGCTCATGTTGATGATCCCCAACATGCACAAGATTGCAGGTGAACTCAGCCCCACGGTGTTTCATGTCGCGGCACGCTCGCTGGCGGCACAGGCGCTGTCCATTTTTGGCGATCACCAGGACGTGATGGCGGTACGCAACACCGGCTTTGCGCTGCTGGCAGCCAACTCGGTACAGGAAGCCCATGACTTCGCCCTGGTTGCCCATGCTGCGACCCTGCAAAGCAGGGTACCCTTCGTCCACTTTTTTGACGGCTTTCGCACTTCCCACGAGCTCAACAAAATCAGCTGGATTGACGATGAGTCGGTGCGGGCAATGATCGATGACCGCTGGGTACGTGCGCATCGGGCGCGTTCACTGAACCCGGAAAGCCCGGTCATTCGCGGCACTGCCCAAAATCCTGATGTCTATTTCCAGGGCCGCGAGTCATCCAACCCTTTCTACCTGAAAACCCCCACCATTGTGCAGCAAACCATGGATCGCCTGTTTAGCTTGACAGGACGCCAATACCACCTGGTGGAGTTCCACGGCTCCGCCGATGCCGAGCACGTGCTTGTCATCATGGGGTCGGGAGCGCAAACCGTTAAACAGGTGGTGCGCGAGCTCAACGAAAGCGGTGAAAAAACCGGAGTGCTGGTGATACGTCTGTATCGCCCCTTCCCTGCCGAACAATTGCTTGCCGCTCTGCCGGCCAGCGTCACCCGGATAGCCGTGCTCGACAGAACCAAGGAGCCCGGCAGCCAGGGTGAGCCCCTTTACCTCGACGTGTTCTCGGCATTGGCCGAAGCCTACCAACAAGACCAGCTGCCAACCCTCCCCGTTATTGTGGGTGGACGCTACGGGCTCTCCAGCAAGGAGTTCACCCCCGCAATGGTCAGGGCGGTATTTCGTGAGCTGGAAAAGCCCCGACCAAAGAACCATTTTACCGTCGGCATTATTGATGACGTCACCCACACTCACCTCGAGCTGGGCGACGAGGGGCGTGACCATCAGGCGAAGGACTTCAGGGAAGCCGTATTCTATGGGCTGGGCGCTGACGGCACGGTTGGCGCCAACAAGAACTCGATAAAAATCATTAACCAGCAGCCATCCCTTTACGCCCAGGGCTATTTCGTCTACGACTCGAAAAAGTCCGGCTCCCAGACAATTTCCCATTTGCGCTACGGGCCAAGCCCCATCGACGCTCCCTACCTGATTACCCAGGCGGGATTCGTCGCCATCCATCAGTACAACTTCGTTGAACTGGAAAGTATCCTGGACATCGCCGCCGATGGTGCCACCGTCCTGCTCAACGCGTCCTGCGAAAGCGATCGACTCTGGCCAAACCTGCCGGCAAAATTCAGGCAGGCAGTGCTGGACAAACAGCTGCGCCTGTTCGCTGTCGATGCCTACAAAGTGGCCGCGCAATGCGGCATGGGGCGGCGCATCAACACCATTATGCAGACCTGCTTTTTTTACCTCGCCGAGATCATGGCGCAGGACGACGCCATCGAGCTGATCAAGAAGTTTATTGCCAACAGCTACAGGAAGAAGGGCCAGGCGCTGATTGACAAGAACAATGCGGCGGTAGACCAGGCGCTTTCGGGGCTGCAGGAGATCACGCCCGACCAGTCCGCAGCCGTGGCAGAAGCCCCGGAGGACATCCTTGTGCAGATGCCCGACTTCGTGCGCGAGGTCACCATGGAGATGATCGCGGGGCGCGGCGACTTGCTGCCAGTGAGCCAGATCCCGGTGGATGGCACCTATCCCAGCGCGACCACAAAATGGGAGAAGCGTCGTATCGCGCAGAGTGTCCCACTCTGGGATGCCGGCATTTGTATCCAGTGCGGCAACTGTTCGGTGGTATGCCCCCATGCGGTGATACGTGCCAAGTTTTACCACGAGGATGCCCTGGCGGGAGCACCGGTGAGCTTTCCATCGGCACCGACAACGGCGCATGGTTTTCCCGAGACTCGTTACACACTGCAAATCTATGCCGAGGATTGCACCGGTTGCGAACTCTGCGTGCAGGCTTGCCCCGCGCACGCGCCGGACAAGCCGGAGCACAGGGCTATCAATATGACCCCGCTGGTGGATGTGGTCGATATCGAGCGCACCAATGTCGAGTTTTTCGAAACGCTACCTTACCCCGACCGTTCCAGGGTCGACTTTGCCACCGTCCGCGGTACCCAGTACTTGGAGCCATTGTTCGAATTCTCCGGTGCCTGTGCCGGCTGTGGCGAAACCCCGTACCTGAAAATGATCTCCCAACTGTTCGGTGATCGCATGCTGGTCGCCAATGCCACCGGTTGTTCCTCAATTTACGGGGGCAATCTGCCGACAACGCCCTGGGCAGTGAACGAGGAGGGCCGCGGGCCGGCCTGGGCGAATTCGCTGTTCGAGGACAACGCCGAGTTCGGCCTGGGGTTTCGCTTGACCGCCGACCACCACCACGCCCAGGCGGTACACCTGTTACAGGACCTCGAGCAATACCTGGACGGCGAGTTGCTGGCGGACCTGCTCGACCGACCACAACAAAGTGAGAGCCAGTTACGAGAGCAACGCGCCCGGGTCGAAAAACTCAAGACAGTGCTGCGCGACATACCGGATGACAACGCGAGACAGCTGGAATCCATTGCCGATCATCTCGTGCGCCGTAGCATATGGATTGTGGGTGGCGACGGCTGGGCTTATGATATTGGCTATGGCGGCCTGGACCATGTGCTGGCCAGTGGACGGGACGTCAACATTCTGGTCATGGATACCGAGGTCTACTCGAATACCGGCGGCCAGATGTCGAAAGCCACTCCACTGGGCGCTTCGGCAAAGTTTTCGGTCGGCGGAAAGCCCGTGGGCAAAAAAGACCTGGCCTTGCAGGCCATGGCCTACGGCAATGTCTACGTGGCGCGCATCGCCCTGGGCGCCAACCCGCAACAGTCCCTGCAAGCCCTGCGCGAGGCGGAGGCCTATCCCGGGCCATCGATCATTCTTGCCTACAGCCACTGCATTGCCCACGGCATAGAAATGAACGAGGGCTTGCATCAACAGAAGATGGCGGTGGCATCCGGCCACTGGCCGCTATTGCGTTATAACCCCCTGTTGCGCAAATCCGGTATCAATCCATTCGAGCTGGATAGCCTCAGGCCGTCGGTGACCCTGAAGAGCTACCGGGAAAAAGAAGGCAGGTACCAACACCTGATGCGCAGCAATCCGGAAGAAGCCGAGCGCCTGTTGGCGCTGGCAAACGAGGCGCTGCAACTCCGCTGGCAGACCTATGAGGACATGGCGACCCGTGAAGCCCACGAGTTCCACCCCATGTACGAATAGGATGACGCCGCGGGCAACCGTGCTTGCAGCCCCGGGGTCGCTCTGTTGCTAACTCTGTCGCCACAAGCGTGACCAGTGACAGTGATCGCTACATAGCCCTTCCGGGTATCGACCCGGTTCGGGGCGCAGTAAGTAATTACCCCTATCGCGGCGCGAATTTGTACCTAGAAACCAGTGCCTTGATGACTTCGAGGCGGCATCCAGAACACTGCAACAATAGTTAATGTGTTAGATCAATCGATATATACTACCACCAAAGGGGTTTTTGCAGCGCCTGATTTTTCAATCGTATCAAATAGCTATCGGCAGCATTTCAAGCGACCTCTATTTGGCCCTCGGCCATGACTTGTGGAAAAATTACATTGGAATTTATACTAAGCCCAACTGCAGATCGCTGCAGGCAACGACAAAGGAAGGGGTACACCATGACTGGAATTCTTGATAAGGCCAAACTTGGGCTCGCCGTTAGCCTGATTTCACTATCAGCGGCCACAGTGGCAAATGCGAGCAGCCATAACGATGATCGCACCGATAACCATGGCTTCTTTGTGGGCGCTGGTGGCTACTGGGGTCTTGCTGACGGCAGCGTCGATTTGAATGATTTCGACATCGATGATATCGACATCGATGACAGCTCTTTCGCCTACAACCTGAATGCCGGCTACCGTATCAACAGCTGGCTGGCAGTCGACGGCGGTTACTGGGGGCTCGGCGAATATACATCCGACAGACTGCCCAACGGCGATAAACTGAAGGCGGATGCGAGCGCCTGGACCCTGGGCGGTATCGTTTCTATACCGTTGTGGATTCTCGATGTCTACGCCCGGGGCGGTGCGGCCTGGTGGGAAACTGGCAAGGACGGTGATGATGACGGCACCGACTGGTACTTTGGCCTGGGAGCCGCATTTAACCTCGGCGGCAGCCTGGATCTCTACGGTGAATGGGTGCGTTTCGAGCTCGGGGGTGACGTCGATAGCAACATCGATCTGCTGGGTCTGGGTATACGCTGGACTTTCTAGGGTCAGGGTGTTGCAAGCAAAGCGGGCCCTGGTGCCCGCTTTTTTGTGCCTGCAATCGTCCAGCACCTTCACTCCCTGGCAGCCTTTGATGAGGTTCCATCGTGCACCCTTTTCGGCTCCGCGATTTCGCTCTCACCCTCCACCTCCGGATGCATTTCCAGCACTCAATGGGCGCAGTTTTGGCGATGCCGTTACGACAGAGCAATATCGCATAACCTTTCAAACAAGCGGAGGCCGGTGACTCGACCTGCCGCGCCCACCTACCCCCAAACAACCAGCCACTCCGGCCCTGCGCTCAAAACCTGAGGGACAAACACTACAATACGGGCGCAGCCAGCCTCGACAGCTGCACCGCAATGCGCCGCCACAATGGCTCGCTGTCCAGGCTTTCGGCCTCTATGGTTCTGGCGTGGGCAAAATCGCGCTCCAGCATGGCTTCCATTTCACTGGCGAACCCTTCGTCGTATATCACTGCACCGACCTCAAAGTTGAGGCGAAATGAACGGTTGTCAAAGTTGTGGGTACCCACGGTTGAGAGCCGGTCATCGACCAGCATGACCTTCTCGTGCAGGAATCCCGGTTGGTAGGCATAGAACCGGATACCGAGATTGCGCAGCTCGTAAATGTAGTGAAATGCCGCCAGATAGACCGGCAAACTGTCCCCCTTGCCGGTGGTTATGATGCGCACGTCGACCCCGCGCAAGGCCGCCAGCTGCAGCGCCTTCATCACGGCTTCGTCGGGCACGAAATACGGCGCCGACAGCCAGATTCGCTCTTTGGCCGCGCTGATCGCCGAGACAAAAAACAGGCTCGCGGTTTCCAGCTGTCGCGTCGGTGAGGTGGGCAATATCATCACCCTCTTATTGCCGCCTGCGGCGCGATGGGCCTCCCAGCTCAGCTGGGGAATCTCTCGGGTGGCCCAGTACCAGTCCGACAGAATGGTCAGCTGCACCTGCAACACGGCCGGCCCCTCTATGCGCACGTGGGTGTCCCGCCAGGGGCTGAATTCCGGGTCCAGTCCCAGGTACTCGTCACCGACGTTGTGGCCACCCACCCAGGCGAGGCGACCGTCCACTACCACCATCTTGCGGTGGTTGCGAAAATTGAGCTGGAAGCGGTTGCGCCAACCTTGTGTCGGATTGAACGAACTGACCTCGGCACCCGCCGCCTCCAGCGCATTGACGTAGGAGTCGGGCAGGCCGGAGCTACCGACTTCGTCGTACAGCACCTTCACCTGCACCCCTGCCCGGGCGCGCTCCATCAACGCTTGTTGCACCCGGCGGCCCAGGCCGTCGTCATGGATCATGTAGAATTGAAACAGGATATAGTGCTCGGCGTTGGCAATCCCCTCCACAATACTGTCGAAGGTGGCCTCCCCGTTCACCAGCAATTCAAGGTCGTTACCTTCCAGGAAGTGGAGCTCCGAGAGCTTATGAATGGCGCGCTGCCACGAGGGCGCATCACGGGACGCAACGCGCAGGGGTTCGAGATTTTTCTCGAATCCTCGCACCACCGCTTCGATTTCGTCCTGTCTCTGCTCGAATGCCTCCGACATACCCTCGAACTGGTCGCGTCCGAGCACCGCATAGGCGGGCACCGCAATAAACGGCACGGTCACCAGGGATACCGCCCACGCCACCGCGCCTGTGGGTGTGCGGGCCGTCAGCACCGCGTGCAGGGCTGCGATGATGCCAGCCACGTAGAAGCCGGTCACGACAAGCCCGATCATTCCCTTGCCTCGCATTTTCCCCAGCACGGTACAGTCAACTCCTTGTCAATCGCTAGCGGGTACTCTATCAGTTTACACTTGGGACATCACGGAGGGGCGATTGTCATGGGAATACAGTGGTGACTA
>JAHEGP010000097.1 GCA_024645065.1 Cellvibrionales bacterium
CTTCATCCCATACCATGTGTTCGCGCTTTTCCTGCGACGGGTTCAGTGCGCCGGTGCCTATCACCGAGCGAATACCCGCCCAGCTCGCCAGCACGTCAGCGGCTCCCAAACCGGCAGCCGGAAACTGGCTGGCCAGTGCGGCCAACAGGTAGTCAACTTCGGGCTGGCTTATCCGTGGCTCCTGCGACAACTCAGCCGAGTGGTCCAGATCGGTGGTACCAACCACGGTGGTCCCTTCCCAGGGAAACACGAATACCGGCCTGCGATCCTCGGGGTGCATAAAGGTAATCGACTGTGATACCGGCAGTTGCCAGGCATTGAATACCAGGTGGCTACCCCGCAGTGGTCGCACGCTGGCGCAGGCCTGGGCCGGGGTGCGCAATGTGTCGGCCCAGGCCCCGGTGGCATTGATCACGACTTTCGACTGGAGCGGGTACTGCCGTCCGCTCTCGGCGTCCCGCACTATCACCCCCGAAACCCGCGCGCCATCCCTCGACAGCCCCTCAACCGCGGCATAATTGATCGCATCTGCCCCTGCCGAGCGCGCCTCCTGCAGCAGCCGCAATACCAGCCGGGCATCATCGGTGGCGGCGTCGGTATACTGGCAGGCGCCCTTCATGCCCTGCTGGTTCCAGCCCGGTGCCTGCAGCTGCACTGCTTCGCTGGACAGGAAGCGATGGTCGCGTTTGCCGGCAAACAGGTCGTAGATGGATAGCAAAGCCGTAAACAACCAGCGCCCGGGGTATTGCCCGCGGCGCGCTGCAAACAGATACCCCAGGGGCTCGATCAAGCCCGGAGCCTCGCGCAGCAGCCGCTCCCGCTCCCGCACCGAATCCCGGGTTATGCTGAAATCACCGCTGGCAATGTAGCGCAGCCCGCCATGGACCATCTTGGATGAGCGACTGGAGGTACCCCAGGCGAAATCCCGCTGTTCCAGTAGCAGCACTTGAAGCTGCGACCGCGCCGCCTCGCGCAGCACCGCCGCGCCCACGATACCCCCACCAATGACGATCAGGTCCCAGCTCTGACCCTCCTCCAGCCGTTGCAGCAAGGCCTGGCGATAGTCCGCGGTTCCCGGGACAGCTTCCTGGCTTTCCATCACTCGCGCTCCCCTGGCGGCGCGGGGGGAAGCAATTTGCCAGGATTCATACGCCCATCAGGATCGAAATACTGACAGAGTGCGCCGAGAGCGCCCAAACCGAGCTCACCCTTTTCCACCCCCAGCCAGGCAGCATGATCGGCGCCCACACCATGTTGGTGACTGATGGTGCCACGATGCTCGACCACCGCCGCCGATGCCCGTTGCTTCAAGCGCCGCCAGCGGGCAAGGCTTGCCTCATAGCTGTCGGCCATCTTGAACAGGTAAGTCGTGTAAACGCTGCAGCCCTGGGGATAGATATGGGACAGGTGGGTGAATACGTGAACAGGCTGCGGGGCGATCGCCCCCCGCAGTGCGGCTTCGATCTCATCGACCATGGTGTCAACAAAGGGCCAGTCGGTCGCGGTTTCCAGAGTGTCGACCAGATAGCCCTGTTGCCAGAGGGATTCGCGCAGATAGGGCGTACGAAAGCGACTCCGGCGCCATTTGTCACCCAGCCGGGCGCCGGTAGCGATGCCACCGGCTGCAGCTATCATCGGCGCCACTGATTTCAATGCCGCCCGGCAATGGGCTTTGGTGCCGGTGACGCCGTAGGTGAGCATGCATTTACCGTCAGCCGCGCCGCGCAGTTGCAAATAGCGCTGCAACGCCGACACCAGTCGCGGATGCCCGGCGAGCACCAATTGGGTCTCGGTCTCGATGGCGCCGCTGAGGCGCAGCATCGACAGTGGAATCCCGGCGTGAATAATCCTTTGCACCAGTTGCCGCGCCGAAGGCCAGTTGGGCAGGAATGCCACCCGGAAAGACTCCTGCGCCGGCATCGGTTTAACTCGCACCCTGGCGTCGGTGACAATGCCGACCCGCCCCTCTGAACCCAGCACCAGCTCGCGCAGGTCGGGCCCCGCGGATGAAGCGGGAAAGGTCGGTATTTCAAGGCTGCCCCGGGGCGTTTCGATATTGCCGCCGGCAAACAATTGCTCGATCCGACCGTAGTACAGCGACTGCTGGCCACTGGAGCGACTGGCAATCCAGCCGCCCAGGGTAGACAGCTCGAATGACTGGGGAAAGTGTCCCAGGGTGTACCCCCGGGCACGCAACTGCGCCTCGAGGTCGGGACCAGCAACCCCCGCGCCAAAGGTCGCCAGCCGGCTCTGGGGATCGAGATCGAGCAGGCTGCGCATCCTGCCCATGTCGATCGTCATAACGGGCCGCTCACTGGCAACCGGCGTAATGTGCCCCACCACCGAAGTCCCGCCCCCGTAGGGTATCACCACGGCATCCTCAGCCTCGGCATGGCGCAATAACCGGGCAACCTCACCCCGGGATTCGGGGAAAGCCACCGCGTCGGGGAATACGCCGAATTCCCCACTGCGCATCGCCAGCCAGTCGGGCAGGCTCTGGCCCCGGGCGTGACGCACCCGCTGCTCCGGATCAGCGCTCAACAAGGGGTGGGCGCCCATGCGACCGGGTGGAACCCGGGCCACCACGTCGGCAAGGCTCGCCTCGGCAAGGGGCTGCCCCGGCCCGAGCCTTGCCCTTATGAATTCCAGCGCGCCGGGGTCTATCGGGTAGGCACTATTTTCGTCGCCCCATCCGTTCCATCGCCGCATAAAATCCGTCTCGTCTGTTGATCAATTGGCTGACCGTTCGTTTGCTGCCCACTTATCCGGGAGCCGGAACGCCTGCAGCCCTGACCCGCCTCGCCTGTTTACTCGCTCCACACAGCATACTCATTGCCATTCGGGTCGCAAAAGTGAAAACGTCGACCCCCGGGAAATTCGTATACCGGCCGCACGACGGTGCCGCCATGGGACTCGATTTTGGCCCGGGTCGCCGCCAGCTCGGCACTGTAGAAAACCAATAACACACTACCGGTGGCCGCGGTCGCCGTTAGCTCCGCCCGGTAAAACCCACCGTCGATGCCGGCATTCGAGAACGAGGCATAATCATCGCCATAATCGCTGAAACGCCACCCGAATACCTCGCCAAAGAACTGCTTTGCCACGGCAATATCGCGGGCCGGCAGTTCGATATAGTTAATCGTTTCGTGCTGCTTCATCTCGCCTCCTTGGGCTGTAGACCGCGACTGTCGATTGACATGAAAAAGTCCACGATCTCTTGCGCGCCTGAAATGTCCGCCGCAACGGGACCAGGAAAGCGAACATGCCTTGCCGGGATCACGTGACCCGAGCCGTGGAGGGTGTAGAGGCGCACTTCAACCCCATCGCCATTGCGCCACTTGCTCAGCTCGACGGAGGTTTCAACCCTGCCATCCACCTCGGGGTATGTTACTACCTCGGCCGGGCCGCTGATAGCGGCCAGTCGGTTCCAGTAGTTTGCCGTATCCAGGGCCGAGATAACCGTGCCGCGACTGGTATTGCCGAGAATCTCGACCAGGCCGCCCTGGTAGGGATTGATCGGGTCTGCGGTGCCGTTGAACAGTGCCACCGACATCGGTTCGCCGGATTGGAGGCAGCCCATGCTGTCCGGGGCCGGCAGGTTGGCGCTGATGGGGGCTATGGCTCGCACCAGAGCGGGCGCTTCCAGGGCCAGTCGAAAGGCCATGTGCCCGCCGTTGGAGTGGCCGGTCACGAACACCCGCCGGGGATCGACGCCACGCTGGTCGACGAACCATTGAATCATTTGCTGCAGGAACGCCACATCGTTGATGCCCTGCCGATTGGCCGAGTAGTCGGCGTTTTTACGGCAGTCGTTCCAATGGTGCTCGAAACCATCCGGATAAGCCACGATCAAACCGTGGCGGTCGGCCTCCAGATCAAACTCGTAGCCGGCACTGGCACGCACCTGGCCACTGCTGCTGCCGGAACCGTGTAACACCAGCACCAGCGCGGCCCCAGCGGTGAGCTCACGAGGCTGGTACCAGTAAAACTGCCGGGCGCCCGCCGCAGTCATCAGCCTGCCCTGGCTGTAGCTGCCGGCTAACGGGGGGACTGCGACCTTGGGCACGTAAAAGTAGTAGTAATACGCCACCGCGAGCAATGCGCCCAACGCCAACATCAGCACCAACAACCAACGCAGGAACCTCATGGGATCTCCAGATCAACCTGGCTGCATCATAGCATTGCCGGTTACGGTTGACCCCAGTTGGTACCTCTTTGCTCCGGCTTGCCTTACACTAAGCGCCACCATAATGGCGACCCTTTACACCCAACCATGAAGAAACTGGTTCAAAGCATCACCGCGCTGCTATCACTGCTGGCAGCGTTACTGGTCTACCGCTCCGTGGAGTGGGACTGGCCGGCTTATCTTGCCATAGCCCCGGTGGAAATCGATAGCGCTGGCGACCTGCAGCAAGTGGCCCGGCACCTGGCCGGGGCGGTACAGATTCGCACAGTCTCCACCCAGCAGCGGGCCGGGGGGAGCAATCAGGATTTTCGCGCTTTCCAGCGTTACCTGCGCGAGACCTACCCTACCCTGCATCGGCAGGTGCATCTCGAGAAAATCAATGAGCAAGGCCTGCTTTATCACTGGCGGGGCAGCCGTCCAGATCTGGATCCTATCCTCCTGCTGGGCCATTACGACACGGTGCCGGTGATCGCGGGAACCGAGTCGCAGTGGACCTACCCCCCCTTTTCCGGCGCCATTGCCGAAGGTTTTGTCTGGGGTCGCGGTACCCTCGACGACAAGGGTATGATCATCGCCCAGATGGAAGTCGTCGAGCAGCTATTGCGCGAGGGCCACCAGCCAGCTCGCTCCATCTATCTTGCCTATGGCCACGATGAGGAGGTCGGGGGCCGACAGGGTGCGCTGAAAATCAGTCAATATTTACAGCGACAAGGCCTGCGCTTCAGCCTGGTGCTGGATGAGGGCAGCATTATTGCGGCGGCGGGGGTCATAGCAGGGCTCGATCGCCCTGTGGCACTGCTGGGGCATGCGGAAAAAGGCTATCTGAGTGTAAAGGTTACCGCCCATGCCACCGGCGGCCACTCGTCGATGCCACCGGCCCACACCGCGGCAGGACAGGTCGCCGCCGCCGTCACCCAGTTGGAAAACAGGCAACGCCCCGCGAAGCTCGAGCACAGCGACGACTTTTTCACGGGCATCCTGCCATTCCTGCCAACCGGCCAGCGCCTCGTTCTCAGCAACAGCTGGCTGTTTAAACCCTTGCTGGTTTCCTACCTGCAAAAACAACCGGCATTGAATGCATCCCTGCGCACTACGACGGCCGTCACCATGCTCAGCGCCAGCCCCAAGGAAAACGTACTACCAATAGAAGCCAGCGCGGTTGTCAATTACCGAATCCTGCCGGGAGAGTCGGTTGCCACTACCCTGGACCACGCCAGGCGTGCCGTCGACGGCACCGGGACCACTGTGAAAGCCCTTGGCAGCGGCACTGAGCCTTCGCCGGTGGCCCCCATCGACGGCTTTGGCTATCGACTGCTGCAACGCGCAGCCAGGGAGTCGTGGCACGACGATACTTTACTCGTCACTCCACGACTGGTACTGGTTACCACCGATACTCGCCATTATCATCCGCTGTCCGATGAGGTCTTCCGTTTTATGCCCAATGCCCTGAACCTGGATGAAGTCGCGACCATTCATGGTAGCAATGAGCGGCTGTCGCTGAAAAACCTGGAACTCATGCTGCGATTCTATCGTCGCCTGATTATCAATGCCGACCGGCAAACCGTCGCGGGCTGACGATCCATGTCGACCTTTGGAGCAACCCTCCACGACAGCCCGAAACGCCGGCTGCACCAGGCCGCTAAACACCGCCAAAGGATTAACGCCTTCCGGCTAGGGCCCATTGCCCGGCTGCAACAAAACATCGCAACTGTGAGGTAAGACCATGACCACGAAACCACTGCGCTATGATCGGGTAGACGATGCCGTTGAACATATCGTTAACTCACTGCATGGCAATATCATTCTGGGCTTGCCGTTGGCGCTGGGCAAACCGGTGCAGTTTGCCAATGCTCTGTATAACCGGGCCAAAGCCGACCCGGGCATCTCATTGAGAATATACACTGCCCTGTCGCTGGGACGCCCCAGGCCGGGTAACGATCTGGAAAAGCGCTTTCTGGCGCCCTTCGCCGATCGGGTTTTTGGAGACTACACGGAGCTCGATTACCTGGTCGACATGTCGAACAACGAGCTCCCCACCAATGTACAGGTGCACGAATTCTATTTTCGACCCGGCGCCCTGTTGCGCAACGCAACCGCCCAGCAAAACTATATATCCAGCAATTACACCATGGCAGCCCGGGACCTCAATGCCACAGGTATCAATGTCCTGGCTCAAATGGTGGCCAGTCGAGGGCAAGGGGACGAGCAATCGCTGAGCCTGAGCTGCAATCCCGAGCTTACCCTCGACCTGGTACCCATGCTGGAAAAACGCAAGAGCGCCGGGGAGAAGATATTCCTGGTCGGCCAGGTTCACCGGGACTTGCCGTTTATGATCAACGACGCCGAGTTTTCGCCCGGGGTACTCGACCTGCTGATCGAGGATGAACGCGGCCACCAGACTTTGTTCAGCACCCCCAATATGCCGGTGGAAATGACTGATTACTTCGTCGGGGTGCATGCCAGCGCATTGCTGAAGGACGGTGGAACCCTGCAGATCGGCATTGGCGCACTGGGGGACGCACTGGTTTACTCTGCCCTGCTGCGCCAGCAGGACAATCACCACTATCGTGCACTGCTCGATTCACTGGGGGTCCATGAAAAGTGGCGCGAGTTGATTGATCGCGAGGGCGGCGATGGCGTGTTTTCCCGGGGTCTCTATGGCTGCAGCGAAATGTTTATCAACGGCTTTATCAAACTGATACAGGCCGGTGTGATCAAGCGGCGGGTTTTTGCCGATCCCGAGGTACAGCGGCGCGTCAACAGTGGCGAAGTCGACCCCTCCACCCTGGAGGGAGGCACCATCATGCATGGCGGTTTCTACCTCGGACCGGCGGATTTTTACCAGGCCCTCAGGGATCTCGAGCCAGAGCTTGCCAAAAGCATCAATATGACCCGCATCAGCTTTGTAAACCATCTTTACGGCGGGGAGGATATCAAACGCTTGCAGCGCACTGACGGGCGCTTCGTCAACACTATATTCACGGCAACGCTGCTGGGGGCCGCCGCCTCGGATATGACTGAAGAGGGCCTGGTCATCAGCGGGGTTGGCGGGCAATACAACTTTGTTGCCCAGGCCCAGGAGCTGGAGGGAAGCCGTTCCATCCTGCTCCTGCGCAGTACCCGCGAGCGCGAGGGGAAGGTCACATCAAATATCGTGATGAGCTACGGCCACAACACCATCCCCCGGCACCTGCGGGATATTGTGGTGACCGAGTACGGCATTGCCGACCTGCGCGGCAAGTGCGATGCCGATGTCATTGCAGCCATGCTCAATATCGCCGATTCGCGCTTCCAGGACGATTTACTCCACGAGGCGATCAGCGCTCGCAAGATTCGGTCCGATTACCAGATTCCGGAAATGTTTCGCCACAACACGCCTGCCCGGCTCCAGGCAGTCTATGAAGGTTACCAAAAACAGGGGATGTTCCCGATGCTGCCCTTCGGTAGCGATTTCACTTACGTGGAGGAGCGCCTGCTTCCTGCGCTGGGCTGGTTGAAGGAAAAAACCCAGACCCGCAACCTGCTGAAACTGGCACGGGCCACCCTGCGCGACCATGTGGATGACCAGCGTTTCAAGGTGCACCTCGAGCGCATGGGCCTGGATAAGCCCAAATCCCTGAAGGAAGAAGTCTACCAGCGGCTGTTGCACGCAGCGCTGTCTGCTACGGAGCCCTTGAGATAGTGACAGCAATTTGAAGTTGCCCAGACAAAAAGCCGGGGCGGGCTGTAAAATCCCCGCGAAATATATCGTTCCGTTTTGCTATGATAGCGTCGATTTCTCCAACCACAGGACTCGCTGGTAGCCAGGGCTTATGTTCAAAACGACAGTGCTTGATTTTATACCGCTGTGGGCGATCTTCCTGGGCTCAGCGATGCTTGTTGTCGCGTCGATCGAAGCAGGGTTCCTGATTGGCAATTGGCGGGCAAAACGCACCAAAAAGAGTGACCTGCCGAACACGGGAGGATCGGTCGCCGCAACACTGGGCCTGTTAGCCTTTATGCTGGCCTTCACCTTTGGCTCAACCACCAACCGCTGGGATGAACGTAAGGGGCTGGTGTTGGATGAAGCCAATGCCATAGGAACGGCCTACCTGAGAACAGAGCTGCTTCCAGAGCCCCAGCAAACTGAGATCAAGCACCTGCTAGAATCTTACCTGGATTTGCGTATAGGTCTGGCAAACGAAAATAAAGACAAACAACTCAGCACTGTGAAAAAACTTGGCGAATTCGAGCGTACCATCGAATCAGCACTTTCCCGGTCGAACAGACTTCAATCCAGCATATGGAATGAAGCAATGGCCGCCTACCGGGTGCAACCAACCCCCGGCACCGGCCTGTTCATAACTGCGATCAATGAAGTATTCGATATCCAGCAGGTACGCGTAACCAAAGCATTCGATCAACGCATGCCGATGGTATTCTGGGTAACTCTTTATAGTCTGGCGATTCTGTCCATGGCCCTGAGTGGCTACGACGCGGGCCTGGCCCGGGGCGGCCGGACGCAAGCTCCATGGGTGGTCGCGTTCGCATTCTCGTCGGTATTGCTGCTCATTTTTGCTCTCGACCGGCCACAAACTTCAGCCGTAAACCAGGCACCCCTCGTTGAATTGCGCCACAGTATGACCCCCGCCAATCCCCAGTGACCGGGTTGGTGCCCAAGCGCGGTCTCTCCACCTCGATGTCAGTTGGGCTCGACCTTGATGGTGATCACGCCGCTGTAATTGCCGGTCGAGGCCGCCCGAATATCGTCACCGTCGACCACCACCCGCATCGAGGCGTTGTCGCCACCGCCGCACTGGTTTTGCCTGGAACCGGTAAAGGGCCCGACCGGCACGCCACTGGAGAGGGAGTTACCGTTGGCAGGATCGGGCGACGGATCAAACAGCAGGGTGTAGGGTATGGTCTCGCCGGCGCTGCTGATAGCAAAATCGTTCGCGCTGGCATGGTGGGTGTTACTGCTTGCAGTCAGGCGGTAACCGGCGGAGCTGGAAGTGCTTTTGACGCAAAAGGACATATCCTGTTGCACGCTGGCCGCCACCCCGTCGTAGTCGGGCAGTTTGAAATCACCGACATTGAACAGGCGAGTGTAGGCCGGAATCGTCACCGCAATCTCGATATCGGAATCTTCGAAGGGCTCCCGGGGTGAAATGTCGCAGTTGGTGCTGCTCGCCGGGGTTGCGCAGATAATCAGCCTGCCATAGGTTCCCACACCGGCGGTGGTGTAGCGCCCCTGGGGCAGATTCTGCAATTGCGACTCGCTGATACGCACATCCATGGTCACCGAGTTGCAGTTGGTAGAACCGGGAAAAACAGTGCCGGTAAACCCGCCATCGGTCAGGGCGATACCCTCGAAATTCAGCTCCAGTAACATCGAGTCCGAACCCCGGGTGGCGAGGAAGTCGCCACCAAAGCTCTGAATGCCCATAATGCCGTAATCCAGTGCGCGATTGCCGTTGCGCCGGGAGCGGATACAGCCGGTGCTGGTGGCGGTTAGGTCGCCACTACCGGTCCACTCCAGTTCGAGGGATGTCATATTGGAGCGCCAGTCGATGGTCTGGGCGCTGATCGAAGGGGCAATAAATAGGCAAAACGCGACTACACAAAGCCGGCCGCACCGCTGTGCGGTTGTTAGCGGGTTGGCAGCTGTTTTTACCCCGCAGTACACGCTCACTCTCCCTGGCATGGTAACGATTTGGATGAATTACCGACCAACCGGTTGTTACGCTCCGGGGGACGCAAAAAGGGGAGCTTCAGCCCCCCTTTGGTTGCGCCGACGGCGGCTTTAGTTGGGCGCTACCGTGACGGTGATGGTGTCGGTGTAGGCTTCAGCGCCCACCGCGGCGGCCACCAGGGCTGCGCCGGAGAACTCGACGTTGAGGTCAACCAGTTCATTGGCGCATGCCAGGTCGTCGACCAGCGCTGCGGCCAGTGTTATGTTTTTGCCCGTCGCATTGCTCAATGCAGTAGTTCCGTTACCGAGAAAGGCGCTGTAGCTGACTCCCTTTCCCTTTCCATCACTGCGCTGCACCTCAAAATCATTGCTAGAGGCAACCGTCAAACTGACGCTGCCGGAGCCATTGTTGCTGCCCACGCAGAAGCTACCCGGGATGGCCGCCTTACCCTGGTCGGTGCCGTCCCAACCAGCGGCACCGGGATCGCTGAAGTCATAGTCATCCAGCCCTTTCAGTACCACCATCTCGTCGA
>JAHEGP010000317.1 GCA_024645065.1 Cellvibrionales bacterium
AATCGCGGCGGAGGCCGGGGGTCGCCTCGCTCCATGGCTGCGGCCCTCCGGGCTTCCCTCAGTCGGTCGCAAGCCTTACAGCGCTGCGCTGTCTTGCTCCACTCCTTCGGCGTGCGCCTTCAATATTCCGCGAGGCAACCCCCGGCCTCCGCCGCAATTCGTTTCAGCCAAATGGATCCGCTTTACCGGGTACCGAGGGCACCCCGGAGGGGCGCGGCCGTGGAGCCAGGACATACCCGGACCCCTGACGACCTTGAAGCAGAACCACCAGGGTACACTTTCAAAACCAAGCAAACAGACAAAAAAAAAGCCCCGTCATAAACGAGGCTTTACGTTTCCTGGCGTGGAAGCCGGATGTCAGGCGCTCACCACCTGGACGAACTTGCGGCTCTTCGGGCCCTTGACCACGAACTCTACCTTGCCGCCTGCAGTAGCGAACAGGGTGTGGTCCTTGCCGATACCCACGTTTTCTCCGGGATGGAAGCGCGTGCCGCGCTGGCGCACGATGATGCTGCCTGCACTCACTGTTTCACCGCCAAAGCGCTTGACGCCAAGACGTTTGCTTTCGGAATCGCGCCCGTTACGGGTACTACCACCAGCTTTCTTGTGTGCCATTGCTCAAATCCTCCTGTTACGCCGAAATACCGGTAATTTTAACCTGGGTGAACCACTGTCGATGGCCGGTCTCTCTCCGATAGTGCTTGCGGCGATTGAACTTGACGATCTTGATCTTCTTGTGACGACCATGGGCAACCACCTCAGCGGTTACCTTGCTACCAGCGACCACCGGGGTGCCGATCTTGATGTCGTCGCCGCCGCCAACCATCAATACCTGGTCAAATTCGACCGTATCACCGGTAGCGGCCTCAATTTTTTCCAGTTTCAGGGTTTCGCCCTCAACCACCCGGTGTTGTTTACCACCGGCCTCGATTACTGCGTACATAATACTCTCCGTTGAGTTAGCCTGCTCGCTTCCTGAAAAACCCTTTTAAATCAAGGGGGCAGAGACCGGCACTAACAGTTGATTCACACCAGCCCGTGTCGCATGGGGACGCAACCCGGCCAGAGGGCGGCGATTTTACTTAAATCAGGCCCCCGCGGCAAGGGTTACTTATTTCATAAAAACAATAACTTAAGTGCCCCCGGGCGGGACTACCGCAGCCCGCTTGACAGCTCGATGGTCGCGCCATAGCATGCGCGGGCACTTTCCTAACCCTTCCTGATGATGCAACAGATACGCGCAACAGTTGCCACGGAATTCGAGCAGGTTAACCGGCTCATCGTGGAGCAGCTTCATTCCGATGTACCTATGGTTGAAAACGTGGGTCACTACATTGTCGGCGCCGGAGGAAAGCGCCTGCGGCCGCTGCTGGTACTGCTCTCGGCTTCGGCGCTGGGCAGCTGTGGGCCGGACCAGATCAAGTTCGCCGCCATCATCGAATTCATTCACACTGCTACCTTGCTGCACGACGATGTAGTGGATATCTCCGCTCTCCGCCGCGGCAGGCCCACAGCCAATGCAGAGTTTGGTAATGCCCCCTCGGTCCTGGTGGGCGACTTCCTTTACAGCCGCGCCTTCCAGTTGATGGTACAACTGGCAAATATGGACATCCTGGACCATATGGCCGACACAACCAACACTATCGCCGAGGGCGAAGTGCTGCAGCTTGCCAGGGCCGGGCAGGCGGGGACCACCGAAGCCCAGTATCTCGACGTGATCTCACGGAAAACCGCCATCCTGTTCGCTGCGGCCTGCTTTGGCGCGGCAACTCTCAACGGTGAAGAGCAACCGGTTCGCCAGTCCATGCACAGTTTCGGCCTCAACCTCGGTATCGCATTCCAGATGATTGACGATGTGCTCGATTATGAGGGCGACCCGGCAACCATGGGCAAGAATGTCGGCGACGACCTCACCGAGGGCAAGACCACACTGCCGCTCATTCACGCCATGCGCGCAGGTAATGCAGCGGAGCAGGCATTGATCAGCGACGCCATCAGGGCCAAAAGCGCTGAGCGCATAGACGACATCGTCAGCGCAGTAAATCGATGCGGCTCACTGGACTACACGCGTGCGCAGGCCATACGATACCATGACCTCGCGCTGGCACAGCTGCAGAAGTTGCCCGACAGTGACTCACGCGCCTCACTGGAGCGCATTACCCACCTCTCGGTAAATCGCGACCACTAGGACTGCCGGACATTGCACCTGCCTGCAGGCGTTCCTATACTCAGGCCACAGACGTTCCCCAACCCACAGGGTCTCACAATGGCACCACGTCCACTCCTGTCCGAGCTGCCCGGTTACGGCGCATTGCAGGCCGCGGCCGAGGAACTTGCAACTGCTTCCATCGAGCAGTTGTTTGCCGATGACAGAGATCGGGCTACGCGCTTTACCCTCGGGGCCGCGGGATTGCGCCTGGATTATTCCAAGCACCTGTTGACCCCAAAAACCCTGGCCATGTTGTTGCAACTGGCAGATGAAGCGGGGCTGCAGGCGGAGATCGCTGCCCTGTTCAATGGCGAGCACATCAATAACACCGAAGACAGACCGGCGCTGCATACCT
This sequence comes from Cellvibrionales bacterium, assembly GCA_024645065.1. GTDB lineage: Bacteria > Pseudomonadota > Gammaproteobacteria > Pseudomonadales > JAHEGP01 > JAHEGP01. The sequence continues at coordinate 2,565 of JAHEGP010000317.1, forward strand.
TGCTGCGCGCGTCACGCAGTCACGGCCTGGACGGTAAATTCGAGCAGGTAGAGGCCGCCCGTAAGCTGATGCAGCTGTGGTCGGAGCGTATCAACAGCGGCAACTGGAAGGGCTTTTCAGGCGCGGCCATCACCGATGTTGTAAACATTGGCATCGGCGGCTCGGATCTGGGACCCCGTCTGGTCACGGAAGCTCTGCGGCCATTCCAGGGGAACATCGCCTGTCACTATGTTGCCAATGTTGACCCGGCGGACCTGCAGGACTGCCTGCTGGGCCTGGACCCTGAAACAACCCTGTTTATTGTCTGCTCGAAATCCTTTCGCACGGAAGAAACCCTCACCAACGCCCTCGCGGCGAGAGCCTGGCTGCTCAATGCCGGGGCTGGTGAAGCGGGACTTGCCAGGCACTTCATCGCCGTCACCTCCAACCTGGAGGCCGCCGATACCTTTGGCATTCCCCCGGATAACTGCCTGCCTATGTGGGACTGGGTAGGCGGCCGTTACTCGGTGTGGTCTGCCATCGGTATCAGTTGCGCTATTGCCGTCGGCTGGGAGCATTTCTCACAGTTCCTGGCGGGCGCTGAGGCCATGGACAAACACTTTCACGGCAGTGAT
>JAHEGP010000098.1 GCA_024645065.1 Cellvibrionales bacterium
CCTGGCCTGACTGACTGTTTCTGCATTGGTCATGCTACTGACACCCACCCCACTCAAACTATTTTTTCTGCAACCCGCAATACAGCGCTGCGCGCCCGCGGGTTGCCACCGACTTCACTGGCTGAAGCCTTTACTGCCCTGGCGGGCGCTTTCAGCCGCCGTCGCAACTGATCTTCGGTCACTGGCACCGAACGCGGCAGGCGATCCCCCCGCGCCTGATCTCGAAAAAACCGCTTCACTATTCGATCTTCCAGCGAATGAAAGCTGATAACTACAAGCCTGCCTCCCGGGCGCAGGCAATCCAGCGCCTGTTCCAGCACCTGCTCCAGCTCATCCAATTCGCGATTGATATATATCCGTATAGCCTGGAAGGCTCGTGTCGCCGGGTGTTTCGCCTGCTCCCAAGCGGGATTGGCTTCGGCGATGATTTTGGCTAACTGCGCAGTGCGGGTTATCGCATTAATTTCACGTTCGCGGACGATTGCCCTCGCCATCCGCCGGGAAAACCGCTCGTCCCCGTAGCGCCACAACACATCGGCGATGTCTTTCTCTTTTGCTTCGGCCAGCCATTGTGCGGCGCTGACGCCCTGCGCCGGATTCATCCGCATGTCCAGCGGGCCGTCGTGCAAAAAGCTGAAACCACGCTCAGCGCTATCGAGCTGCGGCGATGACACACCCAGATCCAGCAATACCCCGTGCAAGTCGCCCTGCCAACCGCGCGTGGCAACGTAGCTCTCCAGTTGACTGAAGTCGCCGCTTTCAATGGCAAAGCGCGGATCACCAGCAAACATTGCAGCCGCCTCTATTGCTTCAGGGTCACGATCTATGGCCAGCAAACGACCCCCGGTTTCGAGTCGGGCCAAAATTGCCCCGCTGTGCCCACCCCGCCCAAATGTCCCATCGACGTAGCGACCACCCGGATCGGTGACCAGCGCCGTTACCGCTTCATCTAACAGGACAGTCTGGTGCTGCAGGCCGGACCCACTCATCACAGCGCCAACGACATCAATTCCTCTGGCACCGATCCATCACCTGTGGGCTCGAGCAATAACTTGTCGCGCTCCGCAAGCCAGGCAGCCTCATCCCATAATTCCATTTTTTTACCCTGCCCGACCAACACCAGCTTTTTTTCCAGGCCGGCGTATTCGCGCAGCGACTGGGGCAGCAGGACCCGACCGCTGGCATCAAACTCCAGGTCGCTGGCATACCCAATCAAGAGGCGCTGGAAACGCCGCACCGCCGGGTTCAGGGAAGGCAAATCCTGAATTTCCCGCTCAATGGCTTCCCAGGTCGGCAACGGGTAGATCAGCAGACAGGGACTCTGGGTATCAATGGTCGCAACCAGCTGGCCAGCACAATCAGCCGCCAGCTTTTCCCGCTGCCTGGCAGGAAAAGCCATGCGGCCTTTGGCGTCCATTGATATGTGGCTAACCCCACGAAACATATTATATCCACTTTCCGGGTACTTTTGACACTTATACCCACTTTCTCCCACTTCCTGACACTATAGTTATCCGGCACTTTCATTGTCAAGGGTAAACGCGGGAAAAGTGGGGGAAACGGCGATGAACTTGCGGCGATCTTCCGCGAAAATGCAGACTTCCGAGGGGGGAAAAGCCAAAAAGCAATGACTCACAAATGCTTACGAGGAAAAGTTAAAGCGCTTTATTAAGACAGGCCGTACTGAATAGCCCTGGCGGGGGAGATGAAGAAGGTGAGAGCCAGCCTGTAAGCCGGGTTCTGTCTGGAACAGTCATTCATCTGGGGCCTTCGTCACCGAAGGCCTCAAGCAACCTACCCGAATCCGGCGCGGGCCGCGCCTGCGGATTCCTATTTGGTCTTGCTCCGGGTGGAGTTTACCGTGCCACGGACTGTTACCAGCCGTGCGGTGCGCTCTTACCGCACCCTTTCACCCTTACCGGCCCGCAACGGGACCGGCGGTCTGCTCTCTGCTGCACTGGTCGTAGGCTCACGCCTCCCAGGCGTTACCTGGCACCCTGCCCTCTGGAGCCCGGACTTTCCTCCCTGCGGCACGGTTTCCCGCTCCCCGCAGAGCGACTGTCCAGCCGACTCTCACGAGCGCAGGTTAATAGCTCCCCCGGGCACAAGCAAGCTATTTAACGCCATCCCCATCGCCCTCGGTCAGCCATTGATAGAGAAGGCGCCGGCGAATACCGGTGACCTTCGACGCCAGCGCTGACGCCCGCGCCGGTGACATCTCGGTGGCGAGGGCGCGCAGCCAGCGCTGGTCGACCTCAGCAAGCAAAGCCGAAGTCGAGTGATTGCCCTCAATTACCAATACGATTTCGCCACGCTGTTGATTCGCATCGGCGATCACCCAGTCCCTGATCGACCCCAGGGACCCCAGGCGCACGGTTTCAAAGGTCTTGGTCAGCTCTCGACAAAACGCCACCTGGCGCAAGGGGCCGAGCTTCAGCGCCATATCGACCAGGGCGTCCGCTATTCGATGGCAGGATTCATACACTACCAGCGTTTCCCGGAGTCGCGCCAACTCCTCCAGGCGGGCGCGCCTGGCATGACTCTTCGGCGACAAAAAGCCGACAAAAAACACCCGGTCGGAAGGCAAACCCGAAACGGACAATGCCGTCACCATGGCACTGGGGCCCGGGATCGGGGTCACCTCGACCCCCGCCCTGTGAGCTGCGCGCACCAGCCGGTAGCCGGGATCTGATATCAATGGCGTACCGGCATCACTGATCAGAGCGATCTTATTGCCCGAACCCAGCAAATCCACCAGATAGTCGGTACGCTCACTTTCATTGTGTTCATGATAGGCAAGCATCGGGGTATCAACGCCAAAGTGTTTGAGTAATTTCCCGCTGTGTCTGGTATCCTCTGCCGCGATGTAATCTGCCGATTTCAGGGTGCTTATGGCACGTGGAACCATATCGTCGAGGTTACCAATCGGCGTCGCTACAACATACAGATGACCGACTGAAGACGACTCATGATCTGCTGAAGACATTGATACGGAATATCCAAGAGTATGAAGACGCCGCTACTATACCGCAGCCAGCACGCCCTGGTGATTGGTTTTTTGCTGCTGCTCGGTGCCTGCACCAGCACTCCCAGCCCACCCCAGCAAGCACAGCGGGAGCCTGGCACTGCAGCCGAGTGGCTCCAGCTTGCCCAGGGTGCGGCCCCGGAGGATCGCGCCCGCTATCAACTCAAGGCGGCGCAGCTATTGCAACAGCAGGGCAATGCCGGCGCTGCACAAGACGCCCTGCAATCCCTCGCCATTGATCAATTACCCGCAGCTGCCCTTGGCGATTATCTTGCCCTGAGAGCAATCCTGCTGGAACAGCAGCAGGGCAGCAGGGCCGCCGCAAAATGGCTCAGTGACCAGCAACAACAGGCGCTGATGCGTCGCGCTCCACCGCAACAGCAGGCCACGGCATTATCGACCCTGGCAGACCTGCAGGACCGGGCGGGCATGTACGGGCAAGCCATCAATACCCGCCTCAAAATCAGCGCCCTGCTGGGTGGCGGCGCAGCCCTGGCGGGCAACCAGGAAGCCATCTGGCGTTCGTTGCTGCGAACCTCTCCAGACTCACTGCAACAGCAACTGAAGGCGACCCCGGAATTGGAGCCCACGTTACGCGGCTGGTACGAATTGGCGCTGATTGCCAATTCGCTGGAAGGAGATATCGATCAACAGGTCGCGCAAGTTGAAGGGTGGCAGCAACGCTGGTCCTCACACCCCGCGGCGCTCAGCCCACCGGCTGAAATTGACCTGTTAATGATGCTGGCCGACAGTAAGCCGAAGCAGATAGCCATCTTGCTTCCGCTGCAGGGGCAACTCAAGGAAGCCGGCCACGCCATAAGAGACGGCATGCTCAAAGCCTATTTTGATGCCAGGTCGCGTGGCTCCAGCAATTCTGTTCTGCTGTTCTATGACACTGAGACGCATTTGGACATGGCAGCGCTTTACCGCAAGGTCGTGGAAGACGGCGCTGAACTCATCATCGGCCCGCTCAGAAAAAACAGGGTCGACGCGCTGCTGCCTGCTTCCAACGGTATGGTGCCGATACTGGCTCTCAACTATGCCACCAATGATCAGGGAGGCGCTGATAACTTTTATCAATTCGGCCTTTCCAACGAGGACGAAGCGGTAGCCGCCGCTGAGCGTGCCTGGCTCGAGGGCTATCAGCGAGCGCTCGTGATCCGGGATGCCGACAGCCAGAGTCAACGCAGCGTGCAGGCATTCGAGCAAGCCTGGGAGGAGCGCCAGGGCATTACGGTTGACGTGCTGGAACTGGGGACGGAACGCGAGGCCTCGGAACGCATCAAGCAGGGCTTGCATATCGATTTGAGCCAACAGCGGGCGCGCGCACTGCAAAATGCTACGGGGACAAACCTGGAATACAATCCCCGCCGCCGCCAGGACATCGACTTCGTGTATCTGCCGGTCAGCTCTCAGCAAGCACGCTCTGTCAAGCCCCTCCTCGCCTTTCACTTTGCCCAGGACCTTCCGGTGTACGCCAATTCACGGGTCTACCGGGGCAAGCCGGATCCCCGCGGCGATGCTGATCTCAACGGTGTTTATTTTACCGACACACCCTGGATTCTCGACAGCTCAGACGCCCAGCAGGTCATTGACGATTACATTGAACGAGGTGGAACGCCCTCAAAAAATCTCTATGCCCTGGGAATCGATGCCTATCAGCTCGCCCCTCGGCTGCCGCAGATCCTCTACACGCCTGGATTAAGCTATCGGGGTGCGACAGGCACCCTGACCCTGTCAGAACAGGGGATTGTTATACGCCGCCCGGGCTGGGCTGTTTTTCGCAAAGGAATTGCGACAAGGATCGACGACCTACCTATGGAGTTTCAATATGAAAGCATGGATGCCACAGCAAGGAGCCAGCTCCCGGGACCCATCCCGGCCAGCAGCCAGCGGACCGGTCTATGAGGACCATGCGCTGACTTTCCTTCGGTCCCGCGGCCTGAAGCTCATCGAGCGCAACTTCAGCTGTCGTTGTGGAGAGATTGACCTGGTGATGCTGGATGCACAGATGCTGGTGTTCGTCGAGGTCAAGTATCGGCGCCAGGGCCGGCATGGTGAGGCAGCCGAACAGGTTACGGCGCGCAAGCGGGAGAAGCTGGTAAACAGCGCATTGGTTTTCCTGTCAAGCCGCAGTCAATACGCAAATTTTCCCTGTCGCTTCGATGTCGTGGCAATATCTCCGAACAACGGCGAAGCGACTGTCAACTGGATTGCCAACGCTTTTGATACAAACTAGGCAAGGAATACCGATACATCCATGAGCGACCCTGCAACAACCATCACTGCCAGCTTTGCGGCACACATAGAAGACATCTCTACACTCGCCGTCAATATAACCGACGCACTTGCAGAAACCAGCGAGGTGATGGTTCATGCATTGCTCTCCGACAAAAAAGTCCTGTGCGCCGGAAGCGGCCGATTCAGCGCCCTGGCCGAGATTTTCGCCAGCCAACTGGTAACACACTATGAAAGAGAGCGCCCGGGCCTGCCGGCAGTGGCCCTGTCAGCCAGCGGCTGCCTGCTCAATGCTATCAGCGAATCCAGCCAGTACGCAGAGTCACTGGCGCGCCAGGTGAGCACCCTGGGCAGCTCTGGCGATATTCTTTTCTTGCTCGCCGGCACCGCCCGCGACGCAGATATCCTCATCAGGGCGGTCAGGGCCGCCCATGAACGGGATCTGACGGTAATTCTCTGCCATGGGGCCAACCCGCATAACGTCCTGTCACTACTTGGTACCCAGGATGTCGAGCTGGCAGTACCGTGTGCAAACCCGGCACGACTGATGGAGTCTTACCTGGTGTTGCTCAACTGCCTGTGTGAACTCATCGATCAGTTCCTGTTTGGAGGAGAGGGATGAAAAACCTGTTGCCTGTAACCCTGCTTGTGTTACTGCTTGGATGCAGCAATGTGCTCGACGTCAGCAAGGATGAACCGATACAGAGCGACGCAAGCCAGCGCAGCATCGGCCGTATGCTCGACGACGAAAGCATCGAAACCAAGGCACTGGTCAATGTCCGCAAAGCGGCCCCGGGGCTGCGGGATGCCAACGTCGTCATAGTCAGTTTTAATGGTATTGTGTTGCTCGCCGGGCAAGTGCCCTCCGCCCAATTGCGACAGATCGCCGAGCAGACAGTAACAGCCATACGCTACGTCGACAAGGTCCACAATGAGTTGACGGTCGGGGAGAATAACAGTTTGTCCGGCCGAACCAATGACGGCTGGATAACCACTCGAATAAAATCCCGGATGATGTTTTCGAGCGTCGTTGACCCAGCCGAGGTCAAGGTGGTCACGGAAAATTCGGTGGTTTACCTACTCGGGCTGGTCAACCAGGCAAGCGCCGACAAGGCGGTCGATATGGCACGCAACACCAACGGGGTCAAAAAGGTAGTACGCATATTCGAATACGTCGACTGAGCGCCCTTCCCCGCCGGTCGCTATCAGCGTGGCAGGGCTTACTTCACAACCCGCAATGAAGGCTTTTTGTCGGCTTCGCCCTGTTTATCAGGGTCGGCCGGTGGCACCGGGGGCTCATCTTCCTCATCGAACACCATTCCACGCCCGTTTTCCCGGGCGTAGAGACCTCGAATAGCGGCGATGGGGACAAGCACGTCGGTGGGAACCCCGCCAAATCTCGCATTAAAACGCATCAGCTCGTTACCCAGCTCCATACTCGCGACCGCCCCCGGAGCAATGTTGAGAACGATCTGCCCATTCTCTACATAATGCTGAGGAACCTGCACTCCGGAAGCATGGGCATCCACCAGTACGTAAGGCGTACATTTATTATCGACAATCCATTCGTACATCGCCCTTACCAAATAAGGACGGCTGGATGTCATTGCCACGGCATTGGCTCCAAGATTGACTCGGCCTGGCTGTTAAGCCGCCCTCGTGGGACGCATTTCGAGCTCCTGTTCCGACAGGCTGGCACCAAATGCCTTCATTTGGAAAATGCGGTTCATGTAATCAAAAAGAGGCTTGGTCTGCTTGGTCTGGGGCAATTGCACACCCAGCTTGGGCAGGCGCCACAAGATGGGACCCAGGCAACAATCCACCAGAGTGAACTCATCGCTCATAAAAAACGGTTTGTCACCAAAGATAGGTGCGACCCCAACCAGGCTGTCGCGCAAATCCTTACGCGCAGCTTCCAGAGAGCTTTCTCCGCCCTGCCCCGCTTCAATCGCATCTACCAGCGCACACCAGTCACGCTCCATGCGATAGATCCACAAACGGCACTGGCCCCGGGCCACCGGGTATACCGGCAGCAGCGGAGGATGGGGAAAGCGCTCGTCAAGGTACTCCATCATGATCTTGGATTCATACAGCACAAGATCGCGGTCCAGCAGAGTCGGAAGGCTATTGTAGGGGTTCAGGTCCGCCAGCTCCTCCGGCTTATCGCCGGGATCTATGTTGATGATATCGACGGTCACTCCCTTCTCGGCAAGCACAATGCGCACCCGGTGACTGTAATGGTCATTGCCATCGGAGAAAAAGGTCATTGAAGATCGCTTGACCAACACGCCCATTTATACCACCTCGTTTGAATTTTACACAGGCGCCACGGCAGCCTGGTTCGCTGCCGCAGCGGAAGAAAGCGAAATCAGTGTACGTCTTTCCAGTATTCGCGATTGAGCAACCACGCAAAAACCATAAAGAGTGCAAGGAACAGCAATACATAAACCCCAAGGCGCTTGCGCTCCAGCGCAGCCGGCTCCGCCATGTAGGTCATGTAGTTGGTCAAGTCCCAGATGGTCTGCTCAAACTCTTCCACAGTCTGCGAACCGGTGTCAGCCACATGCTCGATGTTGGCACAGATTCCGTGATCGCCCTCATCGCCGGGAAGACATTTCTGCGTGCCCTGCAGCTCGAGCAAGACGTTTGGCATGCCAACGTCCTTGAATGCCAGGTTATTCGCGCCCCAGGGCCGGCTTGGATCTTCATAGAAAGTCAGCAGGTAAGTGTAGAGCCACTCCGGGCCGCGCGACCGAGCCACCAGCGTCAGATCCGGCGGGGTAGCGCCAAACCATTTTTTAGCGGCATCTTCTTGCATGGCGTTAACCATCAAACTGCCGATTTTGGAGTCATCGAATATGAGATTTTGTTCGGCAAGCTCAATGGGAATATCAAGGTCGGTCGCGACGCGCTCGTAGCGCGAGTAAGCCGCCTCGTGGCAGCCCATGCAGTAATTGACAAAGGTCGCAGCTCCGCGCTGCATGGATGCCTTGTCGCTGATATCGGCCTTGAATTCGTAACAGTCTATTTGACCGCAGGATTTGTCGCCCGCTGCCAACACCGCCATTGAGGCCAACAGAAGCGTTAGGGTCAGTGCTAGCTTTCTCATCTCATTGTCACCCGCTCTGGAACCGGTTTGGTTTTCTCGATCTTGGTATACCAAGGCATTAGCAAAAAGAAGGCAAAGTAAACCACGGTAAACAGCTGGGCCACGGTGGTCCTGCCCGGCGTAGCTGGCATAGCGCCGAGGTAACCAAGCACCAGAAACGCGACAGCAAAGCTGATGATCGCCACCCTCGACATCCACCCCTTGTAGCGCCACGACCTGACCGGGCTGCGATCGAGCCAGGGCAATACGAACAGGATCGCGATCGCGCCACCCATGACGACAAAGCCCCAGAACTTGGCATCCAGCCCGAACAGCGGATAGGTCACTGCCCGCAGCATGGCGTAGAAAGGCGTGTAGTACCAGGTTGGCGCGATATGCTCCGGCGTCTTGAGGGAGTTTGCCTGCTCAAAGTTCGCATGCTCGAGGAAGTAGCCGCCCATCTCCGGCATGAAGAAAATAATGGTACAGAAGATAAACAGGAACACAATAATGCCGACAATGTCATGGACCGTGTAGTAGGGATGGAATGCAATGCCATCCAGCGGCACACCATTGGCGTCCTTGTTTTTCTTGATGTCGATACCGTCGGGGTTGTTGGAACCGACGTGGTGCAAGGCGAGCAGGTGAAGCACCACCAGCGCCAGCAATACGATGGGAACAGCCACAACGTGGAGGGCAAAAAAACGATTCAGGGTAATACCGGAGATCAGGTAGTCCCCACGAACCCACTCGACGATGTCGGGACCTATGACGGGAATGGCGCCGAACAAGGAGACGATTACCTGCGCACCCCAGTAGGACATCTGACCCCAGGGCAATACATACCCGAGGAAGCCCTCGGCCATCAAGGCGAGGTAGATCAGCATCCCGAAAACCCAGACCAACTCGCGCGGTTTCTTGTAGGAGCCATAGAGCAGGCCACGAAACATATGCAGATAAACCACCGCAAAGAAGGCTGAAGCGCCGGTCGAGTGCATATAGCGCAGCAACCAACCGTACTCGACATCGCGCATGATGTATTCCACCGATGCGAACGCTCCCTCGGCAGAGGGCTCATACAACATCGTCAGCCAGACCCCTGTCAGCAACTGGTTGACCAGCACCAGCAATGACAGCACCCCAAAGAAATACCAGAAATTGAAGTTTTTCGGCGCGTAGTATTTACCCATGTGGGTATCCCACGCCTTAACAATCGGCAGGCGCTCGTCTACCCAATCGCGCAATCCAGCCAGTGCCTTTTGCATTACGCCACCTCCTGATCTTCACCAATTACGATTACACTGTCACTCTCATAACGGTAGGGAGGGACATCCAGGTTTGTCGGCGCCGGCACACCCTTGTAGACGCGGCCGGACAAATCGAAACGTGATCCGTGACAGGGACAGAAGAAACCGCCCAACCATTCAGCACCCAGGTCCGCCGGAGCGAGCTCGGGACGAAATTTTGGCGCACACCCGAGATGGGTGCACAGCCCTACCAAAACGGCAAACTCCGGTTTGATCGCGCGCGCCTCACCCATGGCGTATTCCGGCTGCACCGAGCGCTGCGACTCCGGATCAGACAGCCGCCCCTCGACCTTGGCAAGGCTTGCCAACTCCTCTTCACTGCGATGCACGATGTAGACCGGTTTACCACGCCATTCGACGACAATCATCTCCCCGAGGCTGATCTTGCTGATATCAACCTTAACCGGCGCACCGGCCGCTTTAGCCTTGGCACTGGGGCTCCAGGATTTCACGAAGGGCACGGCAACACCAACTGCTCCTGCCGCACCCACTACCGCCGTTGCCACGGTCAAAAAGCGACGCCGGCCGCTGTTCACGTCGTCATTACTCATGACGCATTTCTCCCACTAAAGCTGGTTTTCAAGGATGGTTTGATGATCATAACGCCTAACGGTAGAACCACAGGTGGTGACGACCCCCGGATCGCAGGATGTTAAAGAAAATACCATGTTCTTACAACCGCTTTAGCCTT
>JAHEGP010000318.1 GCA_024645065.1 Cellvibrionales bacterium
CGGAAAGCATCATATCGTCTCTTGAGTTCTAGAAAACCTGAAGGAAACAGCATATGGCAGTCAGCGATCTGTTCATGATCTTGTTCCTGTTTGTGCTATTGCTGCCGCAGGTGAAGCAGAATAGATTTGAGTGCTTATCTGTTTTTCAAATCGGAGCACTCCGAACGTGGTGCCGTAGACTGGTGACGGGCTTTATCCTTCGACAGTTGTCGATGGCACTTTTCGGCATTTCCCTGACAGGCTGCTTTCCCGGGCCGGCACACCAGCAAGTGACCGTCGAATATGTGTCCTGATATCGTGCAGTCTGCTTCAGCCGGACGAAAACACCATGCTGATGGTGCACGTCCGGGGAGACAGCCATGACGCCCGACATTGCAATTGTCTTTGCTCTGCTGATCGCGGCGATGGTGGTCTTTTCTTTTGAATGGGTCTCGATAGATGTCGTCACGCTAAGCCTGCTCGCGATGCTGGTTCTGACCGGTATTTTGACACCGCAGGAAGCCTTTTCCGGTTTTGCCAGTGAAGTGCTTATTATCCTGGCGTCCGTCTTTATTATCTCCGGAACCTTGATCAAGACGGGTGTCCTGGATTGGCTGGCACAGTTCATTTTCAGACTCGGGCACCGGAAGGAGAGGCGGGTATTGACTTACCTCATGGGCCTGGCGGCTGCCATGTCGGCCTTTTGCAGCAACACCAGCACGACAGCCATCCTGTCACCGGCAACCATGGAGTTATCGCGCCGGGTCAACGTCAGTCCCAGCCGGTTTCTGATGCCACTCGCCTTCGCCTCGATCCTGGGTGGAACCTGTACCCTGATCGGTACTTCGACCAATATTGCGGGCAGCAGTATGGCTATCCGGCTGGGGCTGGAGCCCTTCGGGCTTTTCGAGTTTTTTGGCATCGGGTTGATATTGGCCTTTGCAGGCATCACTTACATGGTTCTATTCGGCTATCGGCTGATTCCAGCCAGGCTATCTTCCCAGTTGACTGAAGAATACGGTCTGCGTCAATTCCTGACGGCGCTTGTTCCTGTAAAGGGCTCAGCAGTGGTGGGTAAGGCGCTTGGCGACCTGAAACTTGAGCAGATTGGCCTGACGCCCCTTATTGTCATCAATAATGGCCAACGGTTCTCCGCCCATCCTTTACGCAAAGTACAGGCTGATACCCGCATTATCGTCAAGGGTTCGCCTCAAACCCTGATACAGGCAAAGGATAGCCCCGGATTCGCACTCGATGCAGATGTACATTTTGGCGATGCAGACCTGGCGCGTGATGAGACTGAAGTCGGCGAGGCCGTGCTGATGCCACAGTCGCATTTGATAGGAAAAACACTTAAGCAGGTCGACTTTTTCCATCGCTTTGACCTGGTTGTACTCGCTGTATACCGAAGAGGGCATGCCTACCCGGCCCAGATTGAAAACATGCGCCTGAAAGTCGGAGACGTTCTCTTGTTGCAGGGTTTGCGTGAGAGGCTTGACCCACTTAAGGGCAACCTCGACCTGTGGGGATTGATGCAAGTCGACAGTTTCGCCCCTACGAAACGCCAGGGTGTCATTGCGCTGTCTGCCCTGGGGATTGCCGCCCTTTTGGGATCCACAGGTTTGTTGCCGTTGTCGATTGCGCTTCTGATCGCTGTTCTGGTGCTCGCTGTCACACGCTGTGTAACGATGGAGGATGCATACACCATGGTTGAATGGCGTTTGCTGGTTCTGATTGCCGGTATGACCAGTTTCGGATTTGCCATGCAGAAAACCGGTGCTGCAGATTACCTCGCACAGCAGATTGTTGCTTTAACTTCGCCGTTTGGCATCTACGCAACGCTGGCTACATTTTGCGTGGCAGCGGTATTGTTGACCCAGCCCCTGTCCAATGCGGCTGCAGCACTGGCGATTCTGCCGGTCGCAGTTGCTACCGCGGATTCACTGGCTGTCGACCCGCGATCAATTGCCATCCTGGTTACCCTGTCGGCTTCGCTCTCATTCATTACGCCGCTGGAACCGGCATCGCTGCTCGTCTATGGCTCCGGTAAATACCGCTTTTGGGATTTTATGCGCCCGGGATTGCCGCTTACGGTACTGATGGTAGGCCTTTTACTCTGGTTGGTACCGGTGTTCTGGCCTTTGTATCCGGCCTGAACAATATGATCCAGAGGCTCGGGGAGAACCACTGGCTTGCCGATACAAAAAACCAAAGTAATTGGTGTAATTAGATTTTCTGGGCCTCATTCAATATTCAATTAAAATCGGAACTCCGGTAGAATTCAACTTGCGATGAACAATAGACCAACAGTTCTTCGGTTTAACACGGGTGGTTGGGTTTACCGTCTGCTCTTGCCCGCTCTGTTACTTCTTTTGCTTTCAGCTTGTGCTACACAGCCGTATTACGGATCTCAGGTAGAGACCTCGTCGTTTCTTGCCCGTTCAATTAGCCAGGAAGCAGGTAACTTAATTGTATCCGCCGCCGTTCCCGATGCGGAAGAGACTCGTGAACTCACCCACCTGGACCTCTACGAGCAGGGGATCCAACCTGTATGGTTGAAGATAGAAAACCGGAGCGATACAAGAGCCCGCGTAGTCATCTGGAGTATTGACCCCGATTATTTCTCACCCATTGAAGTGGCTTACATGAACCGCAAAAAATTCAGTAAGCAGGGCTACGCGGATATGGAGAAGTGGTTCCACAAAAACAGCTTGCCACGTTTTGTTCCTGCAGGTGAGACCCGAACTGGCCTGGTTTTTACTAACCTGAGACCGGGCACAAAGGGTTTTAACCTGGTGATCTTGAATAATCAGACTGCTGCTGATTTCACCTTTTTTGTACCGCTGCCGGGGTTTGTGGCAGATTTCATGGAAGTGGATTTTTTTCATATTTACGATCCGGCGGAAGTCCGCGACCTGGACAATGATTCGCTGCGGGACGTGCTTGAAAACGAACTTTCCTGCTGCGCCGTTGATCCTGCCGGAGAACTCGCGGGCATGCCGTTAAATGTCGTATTGAAGGGCACTGCCCTTGCAGTCAGGCGCGCCATGCTTCGGGGGGGCTGGTTGGAAACCTCTACGGACGAAAAGGGTGCTGAACGGGCTCGTCAACAGCAATTTGAGGGAAGGCGCCCGGATGCGATCTTCTCCCAGTTACGTGAGGATGGAAATGAAAGGATTCAACTTCATCTTT
>JAHEGP010000319.1 GCA_024645065.1 Cellvibrionales bacterium
GCTGACAACTTCCAGCTTCCCATGATCGACACCCACTGGCATGCGCAGTCGGTAACTGCCATCCGGGCGGGGTCGCGCTGCGGTGACCGGATTACCGCGCGAATCGTAAACTTTCAACTGCGCGGCCGTGGTGTCGATCTTACCCTCCAGCCAGTGCCCCGCATACACTCGGTTGGTGATGGAAGCGGCATCGGCCTGCTCACTGACCAGAATACGCTGATTCAGGATCAGGGTTTCACCAGGCTCGATGTCCATAAACAGCGACTGCAACATTTGCAGGCGCCCCGGAACGCCTTCGGAGTTTCCAAACCACAGGGGCCGTGTTAGCCAAACCTGGTTGGTGTAGTCGGTTTCAACCAGCGAGAATTGCAGCAGCGGCAGCCGCCTACCCTCTGAGTCCAGCAACACAGCATCGAGGGAATGGATGCCGTAGCTAATAGCCGGACCCGCCGACTCACTACCAATTAATATTGTTAGATCAGCAGGCACCATGGTATTGAGGGAGGACGCATCACCGTCTTTCTCAAAGGCCTTGTACTGATAGCCCGGCGAGTAATCGCGGTCACGGGTAGAGACCGTAAACGGAGTCAGGCTGCGCCCGGGGTGCAACCATAGCTGTCCGACCATGGAGATGTCGGGGCCGTCGCCTATTCGCCTCAGCTCGCTGTGAATAGACAGCGCCCGGGGCTGGTCAAGACGCAGCGAATAGCGGATAAGAGCCTGCAGAGCCGGACCGCTGCGCTGCACCGTTATACTGGCTGTGCGGTCCGTGACCGAAGCGCTGATTGCCGTCACCGGCAGCATTGCGTCGCGATCCATCATCGGCAACAGGTGGGTGTATCCCAGTTGATCATCGCCACGGCCACAGTGGCCAAGGTCGACCAGCCAGCCACCACCGACAGACATCCCGGTCTCGTGGCTGGCGCCGCTGATCGTCGCGCACAGTGTGCCGTTGCTCAGCAACCAGTCACCCAGGCCGCCGATGGCATCGATACCACCTGTTCTTTGCGCCAGATTGTTCTGATCGAGCTGCATCGCTGCGAGACCCGCATTGGAGGGATTCACGGTGCCACACAGGACTGCCGCGGCTATGACCCGGCCGATGATCGCCCGACTGAATAGGCCAAGCATAAGTAGCTACCCCTTTTGGTGCCGCGCTAAAAATTGGGGACTGATGCGAAAGTAGTCGGCTGCAAGCACAGGCCGCAGGGGCCTCACGTTGACGGTCTTGCGATTGACCCGCAAAACTTCTCCCATTACGGGACTACCCCGGTATTCGAAGGAGACCAGTTCACCGGGCTCGAATGCATCGGGTCGGGGTCGCGGGGTCGACTGGGGGCCAAATGCCAGCGGCAAGCCCAGCAGACTGGCATGCTGCTCGATGTAGGCCCGCAGTTCCTGCGCGAGGCCGGCAGCATGGATACGATCGACGATGCGATAAAAGGCCTGATTGTGGATCGATCCTCGCCCGAGCCCGCCGCTGATACTTTGCAGGAAATGCCCGAATTCATGGCAACAGGTATGTGCCAACAACCCGGGAAAGCTCAATTCGCCAGCAAAGTAATTGCGCCGCAGGATTTCCCTACCGGTGAGCCATAGCGCCGCGACCTCGGGGTCGGTTTTGCTGGCCACCATCCTGCAGCCGTAGTTGATTAAATGCTGATGCCGGCCAAGCCGGCGGTAGTAGGTGGCCTCCCCGCTTCCCACGCGACAGCGCAGGCGGTGAGGGTCGAGGGGGACCGCTACCAGTTCATGAGCGCCCTGCCACAAAACTTCTGTCGTGGCGCTGCACAGCAGCGTGGCGATGGCCTTGCATTGTTGGATATCGATGGGCATTTCACCGCCTGGATTTGCATTGAGGGCAGCAATTGTATCCCCCTGTGGCCAAACCGCAATGCAAGCCTCGATAAATGCTCCGCACCGGCACCAGGGACGACTGTTGCAGGTTAAGCCGAGTGACCGGGGGGCAGGCCGGTTTCAAGCCTGCTTCAAACCCGCAGCCAAACCACGAGTGATTTCAGCCGCCGGTACTGATTGACAACCTGGCAGGTTTTGGCCGCACCAAAGCGGCGTGAAATCTGCCGACTGGCGATTCTGGGCAGCACTGCGCAACGGCGCAAGAGCCCCGGCCGGCAGTGGAAAGTCGGGCAGGCTGGTATCGCGGGGACCCAGCTCGCGCATCAGTCGGTTGACTATCGCTCGCGCCGGTCGACCGGTAAACAGATTGGTGATCGCGGTGTTGGCTGCCGCATCACTGGCGAGCGCAGCCCGGTGCAATGCGCTGGTTTTCGCTTCGGGGCACAGCAGGTAGGCTGTTCCCGCCTGCACACCGGCTGCACCAAGTGCTATCGCCGCTGCAACACTGGATGCGTCAGCTATCCCTCCCGCAGCGATAACCGGCAGCGAGAGCCGCCGCACCAATTGTCGAACCAATGTCATGGTCCCCACTTGAGAATCGAGTTGCCCGACAAAAGGCGCTGCGCCTGAAAGCGAAGCGTCAAGGAACATGCCACGGTGCCCGCCCGCCTCCAGCCCCTGGGCGATGATGGCATCAACCCCCCTGGATTCCAGCCACAGGGCCTCGCTGAGAGTTGTCGCGCTGGCCAGTATCTTGGCGCCGCTTGCCTTGACCCGGGCCAACAGACTCTCTTCGGGAAGGCCAAAGTGAAAGCTCAAGACCGGAGGCCGAAAAGCTTCCACCAACTCCAATGCGGCTCGATTGAAGGGCTCGCGACCCTGGGCAGGAGCAATGCTGGAGGGGTCGATGCCAAACTCCCGGTAATACGGCTGGAGTCGGCGACGCCAGGCCAGCTCACGAACCTCATCGTAGCTCGCCGGTCGGTGACAGAAAAAATTGAGGTTGTAGGGCCCCCTGGCATGTGCCGAGATTGCCCTCAACTCGCAGAGGATCTGGTCTGGACTTAACATTGCGCAGGGTAGTGAACCCAACCCTCCCGCGTTGGAAACCGCGATAGTCAGCGCGCTGTCCTGCACTCCCGCCATCGGCGCCTGAATAACGGGTAGCTCAATACCCAGCAGCTCTTGCAAAACCACGTTTGCTCCCTGTTGCATCCGTCGTCGGGTCATTCATGCTACCCCGGCTCTGCCGGGGCCGCCTGTCTTCAGCTCTCTTTCTTTAGCTCTGGCCGCCTGTT
>JAHEGP010000099.1 GCA_024645065.1 Cellvibrionales bacterium
TGATACCGGCCCGGAGGGACCCGCTCGCGAAGACCGCGCATCATAACAGAAAACGACGCGGTGACAAGTCTATGAACCGCTCCGGAACCCCAAGCCTTGGGAGGCAGCTGCATGCTAGAATTGCCCGAACCGTTGTTCTGAAACCGTTTCAGGTCGAACGGCCCCCAGTGACGGCAATTAGCCGAATAAGCTGCACCCAACCCGGACCGCCTGTAATCCCGAGCAACCAGTCGATGACCGAAGCTATCCTCGAAATTGCGCTAGCGACACCATTGCGCCGATTGTTCGACTACTTGCCGCCCCATGGCGCGCAAGCTGTCACCCTGGCACCGGGAATACGCGTGACCGTGCCGTTCGGACAGCGCATGGTGACGGGCCTGCTGCTGGGGGTCAAAAGTACCTCTGAGCTGGGGTTGGACAAGCTCAAGCATGCCGCCGCCGTGCTCGATACCAAACCATTGCTCAGCCCGGAAATGATAGAGCTCTGCCGCTGGAGCTCGCACTACTATCTATACCCCCTTGGGGACGCTTTATTTCATGCATTGCCGCCGTGGTTGCGCAAAGGCAAGCCGGACAAAGATTCCTGCGCGCCAGGTTGGCAGCTGAACCCGCGCGGCCAGGGCCTCAATCCCGGTGCCTTTGCCCGAGCCCCAAGACAGCAACAGGCGCTTGCTCACCTGATCCAGCATCAGCGAGTATTGCAGAGCGAGCTCGGGCTTCATGGCTTGTCACGCGCTGCGCTGCAGGCACTGGTAAGCAAGGGCGTGGTCGATCAAACAGAGGTCATGCTTGAACCACCACCCCTCGAAATTGCCCAGGGCCCGCAGCTCAACCACGAACAACGAACGGCCGTCACAGCAGTTTGCCGGGGGCTGGGCCAGTTTTCTCCCTACCTGCTGGAGGGTATTACCGGCAGTGGTAAAACCGAGGTGTACCTGAATACCATCGCCGCCATCCTGCGTCGCGGCGAACAGGCTTTGGTACTGGTGCCGGAAATTGGCCTGACGCCCCAAATCCAGGCCCGCTTCGAAGAGCGCTTCCCGGGGCAGGTAGTGACGCTGCATTCCGGCCTCAGCGACGGTGAGCGATTGCAAGGATGGCAGGCGGCGCGACGCGGCCTCATCCGGGTCGTTATCGGCACTCGCTCGGCAGTCCTCACATCCTTCCGGTGCCTTGGGCTGATTGTTGTCGATGAAGAGCACGACACTTCGTATAAACAGCAGGAGGGATTTCGCTACTCGGCACGAGACGTCGCGGTAAAGCGAGCGCAGCTCGAATCAATTCCCATAGTGCTGGGTTCTGCGACACCATCAGCAGAAACCATGCAGAACGCGCTCCAGGGCCGCTACCAGACTTTGCTGCTGCAACAACGAGCGGGGAGCGCCCGGGCGCCGAGCTACCAGTTGCTGGACCTGCGCGAGCAAAATCTGCTCGAGGGCTTTAGCGACACGCTGCTTCAAGCGATGCAAGGTAACCTCGACCAGGGCAACCAGATTCTGGTTTTTCTCAATCGCCGTGGATTCGCTCCTGCGCTTATTTGCCACGATTGCGGCTGGGTAGCCAATTGCCAACACTGCGACGTGCGAATGGTCGTGCATCGCCGGCTCAGGATACTCAAATGTCACCACTGTGAAGCCCAGGCGCAATTACCCCACAGCTGTCCCGCCTGCGGCAGCTCAAGGCTTGTCGGAGTCGGCCTTGGCACTGAGCGCTCGGAAGCCTTTCTGCAATCGCGCTTTAAAAACACCCCGATTATGCGCATAGATCGTGACACCACCCGCCACAAGGGAGCTATGGATAAGTTTCTGGCCCGAATTGGCAGCGGCCAGCCGGCCATCCTGGTTGGCACCCAGATGCTGGCCAAGGGACACCACTTCCCCAGGGTAACCCTGGTGGCAGTACTGGATGCGGACGCAGGACTTTGCAGCACCGATTTTCGCGGCCCGGAGCGCACCGCGCAGATGCTCATCCAGGTAGCCGGAAGGGCCGGCCGGGCTGACCGTCCTGGCACGGTGATCATTCAAACCCACTTCCCTCAGCACCCGCTGTTACAGCTGCTGATTCAGGGCCGCTATCGCCAGGTCAGCGAGCAGATACTGGCGGAGCGCAGCGCGCTGCAACTGCCGCCATTCGGTTATATGGGCATCGTGCGCTGCGACGCGCCTGATCCGGCTGGTGCGCCGGAGTTGTTGCAGAAGTTGCGGCACTTTTTACCGGCCCAAACCGGCGTCAACGTGATTGGGCCGCTGGCACCACCGATAGCACGTCGAGCGGGCAGATACCGCTCCCAATTACTGTTCAAGTCCCCGCGGCGGGGAAATTTACACCACACCTTACAGCGCGCGGTAGCATGGATGCAGGAGCACGCGAAGGGCTACCGCTTGCGTTGGTCAGTGGATATCGACCCGCAAGATTCCATCTGAGCGTTGGCAAGTGCGCGCTGGCAGGGGATAATAGCCGGTTTTGCCAATCCACATATTCACTTTTTTGCCCAACCCAAGATCCCAGGTAGCCATGAAACAAGCCCTCCTAGAGTTGCTCTCCCAGGCCGTCCAGCAGTTGCAGGCCAAAACCGTCATCCCGGCTGATACCACGCCTGCTATACAACTGGAAACTACCCGCGATCCCGCCCATGGGGACCTGGCCACCAACCTGGCCATGGCCGTGGCAAAGCGCGCGGGCATCTCGCCCCGGGATCTGGCGCCCCAGATTATTGCCGCTATCCCGGCAAATACCATCATCAGCAAAGCCGAAATCGCGGGGCCTGGTTTCATCAATTTTTTTCTTGCCAAGGCGGCGGCAACTGCCGTGATTGGCGACGTCCTGCAGGGCGGCGCCAGGTTTGGCTGCAATAGCGACGGCGCCGGCAACAAGGTACAAGTGGAATTTGTTTCAGCCAACCCCACTGGCCCTCTCCACGTCGGTCATGGCCGGGGCGCAGCACTGGGTGACTGCATCTGCCGCCTGCTGCAAGCCAACGGCTGGACAGTAACCCGGGAGTTTTACTACAACGATGCAGGCGGGCAGATCAGCAACCTCGCTCTATCAGTGCAGGCTCATTGCAAAGGCATATTGCCGGGCCAGCCCCATTGGCCCGAGGATGGCTACCGCGGCGAGTATATCGCCGATGTTGCAGTCGCCTACATGGCCGGCAACGCCATTGTCGCTGAAGACCAGCACGTAGTCGGCGCCTCCGACCCACAGGACCTCGATGCCATCCGTCACTTCTCTGTCGCCTATCTGCGACGGGAGCAGGATCATGATTTACGGGCCTTCGGAGTTGAATTCGATGTGTATTTCCTTGAGTCCGGCCTATACACCAGCGGTAAGGTCGAACAGACGGTCGAGGCGCTCGTTGGCAGTGGCTATTGCTATGAACAGGAGGGCGCGCTGTGGTTGCGCAGCACCGAGTTTGGCGATGACAAGGACCGGGTCATGCGCAAAACGGAGGGCGGTTACACCTACTTCGTGCCCGATATTGCCTATCACGTCGACAAGTGGCAGCGTGGGTTCAAGCGAGTGATCAATGAGCAGGGCGCCGATCATCATAGCACTATCACCCGTGTTCGAGCGGGGTTACAGGCCCTCAATATCGGGATTCCCAAGGGATGGCCGGAGTACGTGTTGCACCAAATGGTGACCGTGACCCGGGGTGGAGAGGAGGTAAAAATCTCCAAGCGAGCGGGCAGCTATGTCACCCTGCGCGATCTGATCGACGAGGTTGGGCAGGATGCAACCCGTTATTTCCTCGCCGCCCGTGCACCCAACTCACAACTGACCTTCGACATCGACCTGGCACGTTCCCGGTCCAACGATAATCCTGTGTACTATATTCAATATGCCCATGCCAGGGTTTGCAGCGTGATGCAAAAGCTGGAGCAGCAGGGGTTCAGCTACAATCAACAACACGGTCTGGATAAGCTGGGCATGCTGGATAACGACAATGAAAAAGCGCTGGTGAAGCGACTGGGTGATTATGCGGACATAGTGCGCAAAGCCTGCAGCGGCAGCGAGCCTCATCTCGTTGCCAACTACCTGAAGGATCTCGCCGGCGAATTTCATGGCTTTTACAACAACCACAAGGTCATTTGCGAGGACCCCTCACTCCGCGCTGCCCGGTTGTCACTGAGCCTCGCTGTTGGGCAAGTCATCCGCAATGGCCTGGCCCTGCTGGGCGTATCCGCACCGGAGCATATGTAGGTGAGCCAGGATTTCGCCAAACGCAAACCCAGCAGCGGCAAGTCGCGCAAGAATGTGCGCAACAAACCCGCTGCCAGCCAGCCACCGTGGCTGTGGCTACTAGCAGGCCTGGCCACAGGTTTACTGCTGGGGTTTCTTTACCACCTTGCCAGCTTGCCTCGTGACGCAGCGGTTGCCAGCGCGCAACCCCGAGCCATCGGCGCTGCGCCGGAGCCCGATGAATCGGTGCGCTTCAACTTCTATACCTTGCTGCCCGAGCGAGAGGTGATGGTTTCCCAGGAGCGCCAACCGGTCAGGTCACGCCCCGAGGATAAACCAGATGACAAAAAAGCGAATGATTCGAATACTCAGGACGAGAAGGGCTACCAATACTACCTTCAGGCGGGCTCTTTCCAGCAGCGCGATGAGGCCGAAAAGCGACGCATACAACTGATTCTGCTCGACCTTGAAGGCAACATAGAAAAAGTAAGGCATCAGGGTAAATCGTGGTATCGGGTCCAATCGGGTCCCTATCTGAACCGCAATCAGCTGGCCAGCGCCCAGGCCAAGCTAAGCCGCGAAAACATCGACACCCTGGTGACCAAGCGCAAAACCCGGTAACCGGGTCGGCAGCCGACATTACATGGCCGCGTCATTGATATTCTGGAATGCCGATTAATTGCAATCGCCCCTTGCCGGGGTCTTGAAATCCTGCCTGCCGACCCCAACTCTCCGGGATCACACCCCAGAGGATTGTCCTGTGCAGCAATATAGAGGCACTACCATCGTTTCCGTGCGTCGCAATGGCCTGGTAGTTATTGGCGGCGATGGTCAGGTCAGCATGGGCAATACGGTCATGAAGGGCAATGCCCGCAAGGTCCGTCGGCTCTACCAGGACAAAGTGATTGCCGGCTTTGCCGGGGGTACCGCCGACGCGTTTACCTTGTTCGAATTATTCGAAGGCCAGCTGGAGAAGTACCAGGGGCACCTGGTGCGGGCGGCCGTGGAACTCGCCAAGGCATGGCGCACCGAGCGGGCGCTGCGCCAACTGGAGGCACTGCTGGCGGTAGCCGACCAGGAAACCTCCCTCATCATTTCAGGCAACGGCGATGTGATAGAGCCGGAGCAAGGCCTGATCGCCATTGGCTCAGGTGGTCCCTTCGCGCAATCAGCTGCCCGCGCCCTGATCGACAACACAGAGCTCGATGCTCGCCAGGTTGTTGAAAAAAGCCTCAATATCGCTGCCGATATCTGTGTCTACACCAATCATAATTTGACCGTTGAGACGCTGCCAAGCAGCAGTTGAACCACCACCCCCGCTACTGGAGCCAAACCTGGTATGACCGTGATAATGACCCCGCGCGAAATAGCCCATGAATTGGACAAACACATCGTTGGCCAGGATAAAGCCAAGCGCGCGGTTGCTATCGCCTTGCGCAACCGCTGGCGGCGAATGCAGCTGGATGAATCGCTACGCGCGGAGATTTCGCCGAAAAACA
This sequence comes from Cellvibrionales bacterium, assembly GCA_024645065.1. Lineage (GTDB taxonomy): Bacteria > Pseudomonadota > Gammaproteobacteria > Pseudomonadales > JAHEGP01 > JAHEGP01. The sequence continues at coordinate 5,679 of JAHEGP010000099.1, forward strand.
TCCTGATGATTGGCCCGACCGGTGTCGGCAAAACCGAGATTGCTCGTCGCCTGGCAAAACTGGCCAACGCCCCGTTCATCAAGGTGGAGGCAACCAAATTCACCGAAGTCGGCTACGTTGGTCGCGACGTGGAGTCAATTATCAGGGATCTTGTTGATGCGGCTATCAAACAGCTGCGGGAGCAGGAGATGAAAAAGGTTAGCAACCGCGCCGAAGACGCCGCCGAGGAAAGAATTCTCGACGCCTTGCTTCCCCCTGCCAGAGGACAGTCGGAGTCAACGGAAGAGTCCTCGACCCGGCAGATTTTTCGCAAGAAATTGCGCCAGCGAGAACTGGACGACAAGGAGATCGAAATCGAGGTCAGCGCAACGCCGATGGGCGTCGATATCATGGCACCACCCGGTATGGAGGAGATGACCAATCAGCTGCAGAGCATGTTCTCCAACATGGCCAGTAAGCGCACCTCCACGCAAAAAATGACGGTGAAGGCCGCCATGAAGAAACTGGTGGACGACGAAGCCATGAAAATGGTCAATGAGGAAGACATCAAGACAAAAGCGGTCACCACCGTGGAGCAGACCGGCATCGTCTTCCTTGATGAAATCGACAAGATCGCCAAGCGCGGTGAGGCCGGATCGGCAGATGTGTCGAGAGAAGGGGTCCAGCGCGATCTGCTGCCCCTGATCGAGGGCTGCACCGTAAGCACACGCTACGGCATGGTTCGAACCGACCACATCCTGTTTATCGCCAGCGGAGCCTTCCATCTTACCCGCCCTTCCGACCTGATTCCGGAAATGCAAGGTCGCCTGCCGATCCGGGTAGAACTGGACGCACTGGCACCAGGGGACTTCCAGCGCATATTGACCGAGCCGGATGCCTGCCTGACCGAGCAGTACATCGCCCTCATGGCAACTGAAGGTCTGCAGCTAAAGTTTACCGATGACGGTATCAGGCGCATTGCTGAAATCGCCTGGGAGGTTAACGAGCGGACCGAGAATATAGGCGCCCGGCGCCTGCATACAGTGCTGGAGCGACTGCTGGAAGATGCCTCTTTCGATGCGACCGATCTGGCAGCCCGCGAACAGCACATCGTGGTTGATACCGCTTATGTCGATGACAAGCTGCACGGCTTGCACAAAAATGACGACCTCAGTCGCTTCATCCTGTAACCGCCCATGAGTCGTCAATCACCTCCCCTGCCAGGCTCTATCGTACTGCACCGCATTCGCCGTTGCCTGGAGCTCGGCTACGCTAATGGCGAGGTGCTGCAACTTGACGCCGAGTACCTCAGGGTATTTTCACCCTCCGCTGAAGTCAGGGGGCATGGCAGCGGCCAGGAGGTTCTGCAGTGGGGCAAAAAGGATGTCGCCATCACCCGCATCGAGCCCGTCGGCAACTATGCACTGCAGCTCATTTTCGATGATGATCACAACACCGGCATATACTCCTGGGAATACCTCTATCAACTCGGCCAGGATTACCCGGCCAACTGGCAGCGATACCTCGAGCAACTTGAGCAGGCCGGAAAAAGCCGCGACCCCTCCCTGCAAATCCTGAAACTGTAAAACTGGATTAAGGCTTCCTTTATTTGACATGCGCCGACTCACCAAGACCGCTACAATAGCGCTGTCTTGATCACAGAGAAGGCCTCCATGGCGAACGACAAAACAACCCATTTCGGTTTCCGCCAGGTCGATGAGGACGATAAGGCATCACTGGTAGCCGGTGTTTTTCACTCCGTGGCTTCGCGCTACGACCTGATGAATGATCTCATGTCCGGAGGCATTCATCGTATCTGGAAGCGGTTTACGATCGAGGTTAGCGGTGTGCGTCCCGGGCATGCCGTGCTCGATATCGCCGGCGGCACCGGCGACCTGGCCCTCAAGTTCAGCCGCATCGTTGGCGACAAAGGCATGGTTGTGCTGGCTGATATCAATGAGTCCATGCTGGCCGTCGGGCGTGACCGCCTCACAGATCGCGGCGCCATCGGCAACATGGAATTTACCCAGTGCGACGCCGAGTCGCTGCCGTTTGACGACGATAGCTTCGACTGTATCACCATCGCGTTTGGGCTGCGCAACGTAACCCACAAGGAAAAAGCCCTGGAATCGATGCTACGGGTGCTGAAGCCCGGCGGTCGGCTATTGGTGCTGGAGTTTTCCAGGCCCGGCAATGCTGTGCTGGAGAAGCTCTATGACGCCTACTCTTTCAAGCTGTTGCCGGTGATGGGCAAACTGGTAGCCAATGATGCCGAAAGCTACCGCTACCTGGCGGAAAGCATTCGTATGCATCCAGACCAGGAAAGCCTCAAGCAAATGATGATTGAAGCCGGCTTTAGTCGCTGCGAGTTCTACAATATGACCGGCGGCGTGGTAGCACTGCACCGGGGCTTCAAACCTTGAGCGTGACGCTGCACACTGCCGCCCTCGCCGCCCTGGAAGGTGCAATCAACCGCGCTCTGAAAATGGACCCTGCCACCACCCGGGCATTGCAGCAACTCGACGGAACGGTGTTCCAGCTTGAACTGGTGGGAACCGGGGCAGATGTCTACCTGCTGCCCCAACAGCAGGGCGTGGCACTGCGAGGCTTTTATGACGGCCCCATCGACAGTCATGTCATAGGCACGGTCCCGGATTTCGTTGAATTGCTCAGCTCCGAGGATCCGGCGTCCACCCTTATTAATGGTGGAATCCAGCTTAGTGGCGACAGTGCACCCCTGCTGCAACTGCAACGCATACTGCACCGTCTCGAGCTTGATTGGGAAGGTTCACTCGCCGGGATAATTGGAGACATTCCTGCCCACCAACTCGGTCGCCTGGTGCGAGGCGGCATGCGCTGGGGCAAGCATGCGATGGACAGTATGAATCGCCAGCTGGAGGAGTTTCTGCACGAGGAGGCGCGACTGCTGCCTCCCGAGACCGAGCTGGAGGATTTTTATACTGCCGTATCCCGGCTGGAACTCAGTGTCGATCGTGCCCAGGCGCGGCTGGCAAAGCAGCAGCAGCGACTGGCGAAATTGCAGCTTATACGGCAGCAACAGCAGGAGCGAGGCCGTTGAGTCTGAATTCCGCATCCCGAGTCGGCAAGATACTTGCCGTGGCGCTGAATCATAGACTCGATTTGCTACTCGACCGCGATCGCCTGCCACCAACGGTGCGCTGGCTAACCGCTCCATTGCGACTGTTGCCCAATCCAAAGCGGCCGCGAGGCGCTCGCATTCGCGAGGCGCTGGAAGACCTGGGGCCGCTGTATATCAAATTCGGCCAGATGCTATCGACGCGTCGCGACTTGTTGGCGCCGGATATTGCCGATGAACTTGCCAAGCTCCAGGACGAGGTACCGCCTTTCGGGCAGGACAAGGCCATTGCCATTATCGAAAAGAGCCTCAATACGCCGCTTGCACAACTTTTCAGTGCGTTTTCTCCAGAACCTCTGGCATCGGCCTCTATCGCCCAGGTCCATGCGGCGCGCCTGCACGGCGGCGAAGAAATAGTGGTAAAGGTCGTACGACCAAATCTTGAGCCCATTATCCGGCAGGATGTCGCCCTGCTGTTGTTGCTGGCAAAATGGGTACAGCGTTATTCTGCCGATGGCAGGCGATTGCGACCGGTGGAAGTCGTGCAGGATTATGAGCACACCATCATCGACGAGCTGGATATGCAGCGCGAGGCAGCGAACACATCTTTACTGCGGCGCAACTTCATTAACTCCGACCTGCTTTACATCCCGGAGGTCTATTGGGACTATACCCGGCGCGATGTACTGGTTATGGAGCGCATAGATGGCATACCCGTGTCAGATATTGAGGCGATAAGAGCCCAGGGAATCGATATGAAGGCCCTCGCCGAACGTGGCGTGGAGATCTTTTTTACCCAGGTATTTCGCGACAATTTCTTTCATGCCGACATGCACCCAGGGAACATTTTCATTGCCCGAAAAAACCCGTCAAAACCCCAATATATCGGTATCGACTGCGCCATCATGGGCAGCCTCAGCGATTTCGACCGCTATTACCTTGCGCGCAACCTGATAGCCATTTTTGATCGCAATTATCGCCTGGTCGCGCAGCTCCATGTCGAGTGTGGCTGGGTACCCGCCCAGACCAGGGTGCAGGACTTCGAAGCCGCCATGCGCTCTACCTGTGAGCCGATTTTTGAAAAACCGCTGGGACAAATTTCCTTTGGCCAGCTGCTGCTCTACCTGTTCCAAACCGCACGCCGCTTCGATATGGAGATCCAGCCCTCCCTGGTATTACTGCAGAAAACCATGTTGGCCATCGAAGGGCTGGGCCGGGAGCTGTACCCCGAACTCGACCTGTGGCAAACCGCCAAGCCATATCTCGACAATTGGATGAAGGAGCGTTATGCCCCGACTGGCCTGGTACAACAGTTGCGCCAGCACGCACCCCAGTGGCTCGAGCAGTTACCCCAGCTACCGGAACTGGTGATGGACAACCTGCACAAGGGCAGCGAAACCCGCTCCCTGCTGGACCTTCAGCAGCGGCAGTTGCAACAGGCCACTGCGGATCGTGAAGCCCAGCGCAAAAGCCGTCGCAACACCAAATTTGCCCTACTGGCGGTAGCGGT
>JAHEGP010000320.1 GCA_024645065.1 Cellvibrionales bacterium
TACCCTGCGCAAGGCCTTTGGCTTTGGCAGCTCGGTGATGGGGATGAACCCCTGGGACAAGCAGATCGTATCAATCGCCCTGCCCTCGGTAAATCTCGGGGCCGTACCGGCCATCGGTGGCGCCAAGGCAGCCCACGCCAGTGAAGACGAAACCGCGCATATTGAAGACATTCAATCCAGTGCCTGGGTGCCTGCAGACGCCATGGCTTTTGACAAGGTGATCAACCCCGTTGAATTGCGCAACGAGATCATTGCCGTACTGCACGCAGACTCGGCACGGGCCACCGGGCAATGACAGCTGCCTTATAAAGGTACTGACAAGTTAACTCAGCCAAAATCGGTAGAATCGGCTGATGAATACCTACAAACGCCATCGATTCCCGCCAGATATCATTTCCTATGCTGTTTGGCTCTACTACAGGTTCAATCTAAGCCACCGTGATATCGAAGATCTCCTGGCAGAACGCGGTATCACGGTCAGCTACGAAGCCATTCGCCTCTGGTGCATAAAATTTGGCGGTAAGTACGCCCGAAGATTAAAACGCAATCACCGCGGATACGGCGACGCCTTCTACATTGATGAGGTATTCGTCAAAATCCAGGGTCAACGGCATTACCTTTGGCGAGCGGTAGACCAGGACGGGGAGGTCGTTGATGTATACCTGCAGTCTAAGCGGGATGGGGCTGCAGCGAAGCGGTTCTTCAAGCGTCTGCTGCGGTCTAGTGGTGCTGAGCCTCGGAAGATCGTCACGGATAAGCTGCGTAGTTATCCAGTAGCCCACCGGGAGGTTATTCCTGAAGCTATCCATGTCACGGATCAGTATGCCAACAATCGAGTTGAACAATCACATGAGGCGACCCGGGTCAGGGAGCGGGGGATCAGGCGCTTCAAGTCCATGAGGCAGGCCCAGAGATTCGTGACGGCTCATGCGGCTGTCTGGAATTTATTCAACCTAGGAAGGCACCTGGTTAAGGCCCAGCATTGTCGAGAACTGAGGGTTAGTGCGTTCAACGAGTGGAGTAGGGCGTTTGCTTGAGGGCAGGTGGCTGGATTTCGTCGGCTTGAGTGGTTAACTTGTCAAAACCTTCCGCTGGATGCACTGGACTAATGCGGCATGCTGCGTGGCTGGCGCTGACAAATATTGCATGATGTTTATAGAATGGACGCCAAAAGCAGACGAGCCTGGAGCATCCGAACAACATGAATACAATTCTCCTGATTCACTCCACCCAAGCCCTTACCGCACTTCCCTGGGCGGCCCGGATTGCCGCCACCGGAAATACCCGGTTGGTGCTGTTGTGTGTGTCGCAGGATTCGGTGACTGCACTCGATGAAATTACACCGGGTGACGAGAGAGCTACTGACTTAGCTCGGCTTTCTGTCGAGGCCCTGGCCGAGCACAAGATTGCCGATGGGCGAATCTACGATTGCCGGGGGCCGAAATTGCGCCGCGCATGCCTGAACGCACTGGGAGAGCTCGACGTACAGCAAATTATCTTGCACGAATTGTTCGCAATGCAGTCGCCGGTCAAGGCGAATCTGGTTAAGCAAATCGCACGCGCCGCACCGTTCGATGTGCTTCTACTCGATGTAGGCGAGTCCTCGCAACCACCGGGTCGGGTTCTTTTCACTCAGCTTGGCGGGAGTGGCGAATTCGGCATCGAATACGCAACCAGGACGTTCCTGGATGAGCAATGCCCGGTCGTGGTAATCCCCGACCCGCAAAAAGTGACCAAGTCCGTCCGCACCTTCAAGAAGGTGTGCGAAAGCTTTCGCCGCGAAGCGGGCGACCAGTTGCAACAGCTGGCGCCGGCGGAATCGATAGAAAACGCCTTGCGCGAAATGACAGTGACAGGAGACCTCGTGCTGTTCGACGCAGACAAGGCCGACCGTGTATCGCGCTTGCTCGCCCTCCTGAAGAGCCTGCGGCAGGACAAGCCGGATGCCGATTTTGCTGTAGGCATTACCCGCGCCGCGCATGCCGCCGGGCCCGGCGTGGTCGAGCGGGCACTGGAGCGATTCCACCTGCATATCCCCAAACTTGACCGGAACGAGCGCATGGAACTGTTCGGTCAGCTGGATCGCGGAGGGCGCTTCTCCGCCGATTTTCTGATCATGCTGATGGTGAGTTCGGCCATTGCGGCGATTGGCCTGATACAGAACTCTACCGCCGTGGTAATAGGCGGCATGCTGGTTGCGCCCCTGATGACGCCGTTGCTCGCCACCGGCATGGCCCTTGTGCAGGGCAATATAGTGCTCTTTCGAACGGCCTCATTCGCTATGTTGCTGGGAATTACCGGAGCCCTGGTCTGCTCGATGCTGATCGGCATGCTCAGCCCCTGGGCGGATTTATCCTCTCAGATAGTCGCTCGCGGCAGCCCCAATATCTTCGATTTGGGCATTGCATTTCTGTCCGGTATTGCTGCCGCCTATGCTCTTGGCAGACCAGGCCTGGCAGGCACGCTGGTGGGGGTCGCGGTGGCCGTCGCGCTGGTTCCTCCCCTGGCTTCCGTAGGCATCGCGGCGGTGAAACTCGAGTTCCAGATCGCAATGGGTGCCGCCGTTCTCTTTATCACAAATTTGCTGGCGATTATTCTGGGTGCCACGCTGGTGTTCCAATTCTTCGGGTTGGATGTGTCGCTGCGGGGTAATCGCTCTCCCCGCTGGGTGCGCTGGACGGTACTGTTCCTGGCAGTGGCTCTATTGCCCACAACGGGGGTGCTGTTGCAAAACCTGGAATTGCAGGAACGCGAGGGTGTCCATCGCCCCTATGCCCGCCCCTTGCCGCCAGAACTGCGCGACGCGGTACGTCAACTTGTCGGCCAGGAACCAGGAGCGTCCATTGTTTTTATGGCACATTCGGATATCGAACACGGCTTTGGAGTGGAAATTGTAGTTGCTGTCCCGGCGGGGAAAATTCACACCATCGGACCGGATATCAAGACGCTGGTCAGAGCGAAAATGGGGGACAATGTCTATGTCGATGTCACACTCGTGCAGGCAATCGCTACCCTGGAGCAAGTCGTTCCTTAATCGTGCAGGTCAGGTCGCGTCCCTGGCGAATTAGAAATTCAGGCCGCAACCGTTAGCTGAAACAAGCCTCGACAATGCTTTTCCCACCAGTAGCTGCTCATACCCACAACTTTGTTGTTG
>JAHEGP010000100.1 GCA_024645065.1 Cellvibrionales bacterium
CATTCAGGCATTGAGCCTTCATGAGCAACCGGGGAGCGCGTTATTCGTCGCAAGCTCCTCAACCCCTTCGGGGCCGCCCTGCGGGCGTTGTCTCCGCTTGCTGCGCAAGCTACGGCTCAGCCACTCGGCCACCTCACCGTTACTCTTTAACTCTTTACAAAACCAACTCTGAGTTCTTTACAAACCGTTGCTCAGCATCATGCGTCGCCCAGCAGGCGATGTCTGCACGTAGCAACTCATCCGATTGTTTATGCTGATCACCGTGTTGTGGCGCCATTACGCCTGCGGCATAACAGCTGTCGATGGCCCGCCGTTTTTTAGCGGGCGAGATGATACCACAACCAGTTGCTAACAAAAGCGAAGTCTGCTGATTTTGGATACTAACCGTCGTTATCCGAACCGTTACCTTTTTCGTCCTGTATGCGTTGATAAATTTCTTCTCGATGAACCGCGACATCTCTGGGGGCATTCACCCCTAAACGCACCTGGTTACCCTTGACTCCCAGCACCGTGATCGTCACTTCATCACCCACCATCAGCGTTTCGCCAATGCGGCGCGTTAGAATTAGCATCCAAATTCTCCTGTTACTGGCTATCCCTCCTGCCCCAATGTTCCTCAGGGGAAGAACTTATGATGTCGACTTCCGTCTATCGCGGAAGTTCTGTTGTTGCCGACTTTTATTACCGGGTCGGCTTGCCTCGAGCGGCGTCCAGGCTCTCCTCGAAAACGATAATCTGCCGATTATACGCGAATTGCCCCTGTTTTCAGGTGTCAAATCAGATTATTACTTTGCAACCCGGCTAGCCCCGGGCATCCCCGGACACCGGTTCGTCGAGATCGAAGGCGGAGTGCAGGCTACGCACTGCCAGTTCGATAAACTTCTCGGCGATCACGACCGAAATCTTGATCTCTGATGTGGTGATCATTTGAATGTTGATATTGCTCTCGGCCAAGGCCTTGAACATTTTGGCGGCGACACCCGCATGGGAGCGCATGCCCACACCCACCAGCGACACCTTGCAAATCCTGTCATCGCTTATCACCTGGCGCGCACCGAGCTCCGCTGCAATGCGCTGCAGGATCGCCTCGGCTTTGGCCATCTCGTTGCGATGCACGGTAAAGGTGAAGTCAGTGGTGCCGTCGGCGCCGACGTTTTGCACAATCACATCGACTTCGACATTGGCCTCGCCAATCGGCCCCAGGATTTGATACGCCACGCCGGGAGTATCCGGCACGCCAACGATGGTGAGTTTGGCTTCATCACGATTAAAAGCGATGCCCGCAATAGTGGGTGCTTCCATCTGATCCGGTTCCTCCCGGGTAATTAGGGTGCCAGGGCCGTCCTCGAAGCTGGACAATACCCGCAGCGGCACATTGTACTTGCCGGCGAATTCCACTGCCCGGATCTGCAACACCTTGGAGCCGAGGCTCGCCATCTCCAGCATTTCTTCAAAGGTGATACGATCGAGTCGCCTGGCGCCATTGACCACTCGAGGATCGGTGGTATATACGCCATCGACATCGGTGAAGATCTGGCATTCGTCAGCACCAAGGGCCGCAGCCAGTGCCACGGCGGTGGTGTCGGAGCCGCCCCGTCCCAGGGTGGTAATGTTGCCATCCACATCCATACCCTGGAATCCCGCGACCACCACGATGCGCCCGGCGTCGAGATCGCTTAACAGGGCACCGCCGTCAATTTCCTGAATGCGGGCCTTGTTGTAGGCATTGTCGGTCAATATCCTGACCTGTGCGCCGGTATAGGAGCGCGCAGCACAGCCGCGTTTAATCAGGGCCATGCATAACAGCGCGATGGTGACCTGCTCACCGGTGGAGACCAGTACATCGAATTCGCGGGGATCGGGTGTGGACTGGATGCTGTGGGCAAGTTCGATCAGGCGATTGGTTTCACCGCTCATCGCCGACACTACGACCACCAGTTGATCGCCCCGCTCATGACAGGCAAGCAAACGATCGGCGACCGCTTCAATGCGCCCGACGTTCGCCACCGAGGTGCCACCAAATTTTTGGACGATCAATGCCATGATGAATGCTGTGGAAGTTTTCGCTTTCCGGACTCTTGCAGCAGGCGTATCTACGCCTGCCTGAAGGCGCGGCACTTTACCACCAAACGCGGTGAAATTGAAACACCGGAACGCATGAATTGTGAATCAGCGGGTCACTGTCATCCGTCCAGTTGCTGCGCCACCCAGGCGTTTACCGATTGCAGCGCTGCCGGCACGCCAGCCGGGTCGCCACCGCCGCCCTGGGCCATATCGGGTCGACCGCCGCCCTTGCCACCAATCTGGCGAGCCACCATCGACAACATATCGCCGGCTTTCACCCGCGCAGACTCGGGCTTGGTCACGCCGGCAACCAGTGCCACCTTGTCACCATCGACACCGGCGAGGATAATTGCCGCGGCGCCCAGCTTGTTCTTGAGTTGGTCCATGGTCGAGCGCAGGGTTTTGCCGTCGGCGGTGTCAAGCCGCGCCGCCAGCACCTTGATGCCGCCGACATCCTGGGCCGACGCCGCCAGATCGGAGCCGGTGCTGCCGGCCAGGCGGGCCTGCAGCTTCTCCAGCTCTTTTTCCTGCTTGCGCTGGTTGGCCAATAGCTGTTCCACTTTCGCCGCAAGCTTGTCTCGGCCGGTCTTGAGCATGGCGCCGAGGGCCGTCAACTGTTGCTCCAACTGGTCGAAGCGGGCCAGCGCTGTGGCTCCGGTCACCGCTTCGATACGCCGTACACCGGAGGAAATGCCGGATTCCGAAATAATCCGCATGAGCCCGATATCGCCGCTGCGCTCCACGTGGGTGCCGCCGCACAGCTCGACCGAAAAGCCGTTGCCCATGGTCAGCACGCGAACCTCGTCGCCATACTTTTCGCCAAACAGCGCCATCGCCCCGCTTTTCTTCGCCGTTTCCATATCGGTGATCGCAACCTGCACCGGCGCATTGTCGCGAATCTGCTGGTTGACCATATCCTCGATTCGATGCAGCTCGTCTGCGGTCAGCGCCTCGTTATGGGAAAAATCAAAGCGCAGGCGCTGGCTGTCGACCAGTGAGCCTTTCTGGCTGACATGGGTACCCAGCACCTGGCGCAGGGCGGCATGCAACAGGTGAGTTGCGGAGTGATTGAGCGCGGTTGCACGACGCACATTGGCGTCGATGCTGGCATTAACCGTGGCGCCAGGCTCAAGGGAGCCATTGAGTACCTTACCGTGATGCAGGTGCGCATTGCCGGCCTTGGTCGTGTCCACAACTTCGAAGCGCAGGGTCGAGCCGTTACCATCGTCAAGCAGGTAACCGCTGTCGCCGGCCTGCCCCCCCGACTCGGCGTAAAACGGCGTTTTATCGAGCACCACCGACCCCTGCTCACCTTCGGCCAGGGAATCGACACTTTGATCGCCACGCAATAGCGCGACAACCCTTGCCGCTGAGGCCCGCTCGCGGTAACCGGTGAATTCGGTCCCGGTTTCGAGCTTCAGGTTGTGGCCGTAGTCAACCCGGAAGTGACCACCCTCCCGGGAGCGTTCGCGCTGCGCTGCCATGGCTTTTTCATAGCCGGCGAGATCCAGGGTGAGATGGTGCTCGCGGGCAATGTCGTTGGTCAGGTCGACCGGGAAGCCATAGGTGTCGTAGAGCTTGAACACGATTTCGCCCGGTATCTGCTTGCCTTCCAGTCCGTCGATCGCATCATTCAGAATCGCCATGCCATGCTCAAGGGTGGCGGCGAACTGCTGCTCTTCGCCCAATATCACCCGCTCGACCCTCGCCTGCTGTTCGCGCAGCTCGGGGTAGGCAGCACCCATCTCGGCCACCAGGGGAGCCACCAGGCGGTGAAAGAAGGGTTCATCGACGCCCAGGCGGTGGCCGTGGCGAATCGCCCGCCGCAGGATGCGTCGCAATACGTAATCGCGCCCCTCGTTGCCGGGAATCACGCCGTCGACAATCAGGAATGCGCAGGAGCGAATATGATCGGCGATCACCCGCAGCGACTGGCTGCCGGTATCGGTGGCGCCGGTCACGTCGATCACCGCCGCCAGCAAATTCTGGAACAGGTCGATCTGGTAGTTGCTGTGCACGCCCTGCATCACCGCGGCGATACGCTCGAGGCCCATGCCGGTGTCGATCGAGGGATTCGGCAGTGGCGTGAGGGTGCCATCGGCGGAGCGCTGGAACTGCATGAACACCAGGTTCCAGATTTCGATGTAACGGTCGCCGTCGTCGTTCTCAGTGCCGGGCGGGCCGCCAAAAACCGACTCGCCGTGATCGTAAAAAATTTCCGAGCAGGGGCCACAGGGGCCGGTATCGCCCATCTGCCAGAAGTTGTCCTCATCGAGGCGAGAGAAACGCTGGGCGCTGACGCCGATCTCCTCGAGCCAGATGGCGGCGGCTTCGTCATCCGATAGATGCACGGTCACCCAGAGCTTTTCTTCGGGCAGGCCCAGCACCTGGGTGAGGAACTCCCAGGCATAGCGAATGGCGTCGTGCTTGAAGTAGTCACCGAAGCTGAAGTTGCCAAGCATCTCGAAGAAGGTGTGATGGCGTGCGGTATAGCCGACGTTTTCCAGGTCGTTGTGCTTGCCGCCGGCGCGGACACAGCGCTGGGAGCTGGCTGCCCGGGTGTAGGGGCGCTTGTCGTCACCCAGGAATACATCCTTGAATTGAACCATCCCGGCATTGGTGAACAGCAAGGTCGGGTCATTGCCGGGAATCAGCGAACTGCTGGGCACCCGTTGATGGCCCTGCTGCTCAAAATACTTCAGGAACGCTTCGCGTAATTCAGCACTCTTCATCATTTAACCCAATAACTTGTCTGGTGTTGCCCCGCGCCAAACCGGGCATTAAAACGCAAGCTGCAGCGCGTCTGGCATGACAACGCTGCAGCGTACAGGGATATTCCTTGTTGTATCACCGGTCTGGTAATGGTGAGTCAAAACACCTTACCTGGCCAGTTTTTCGTCGCTGGTCAGGACCCGCGCCTCGGATTCGAGCATCACCGGAATCCCGTCGCGGATCGGATACGCCAGGCCACTGGCCTTGCACACCAGCTCCTGTTTTTCCTTGTCGTACTCCAGCGGCGCCTTGCTCACCGGGCATACCAGGATACTCAACAGCTTTTCATCGATCATCTATCTCTACCTTGTGTCGTCTCGCCCGGGGGTTTACCTGGCGCTCGCCGTCTCCGGCATCGCGCCAACCAGCAACTGGGGGTCTATCCTCTGGTCATACCAGTTCATACGCCAGTCCAGATGGGCCCCGGTTACCCGCCCGGTAGCGCCGACCTCGCCCACCACCTGACCCTGCTCTACCTTGTCGCCAACCTTGACCAGGACGCGGCTGAGGTGAAGAAAGCTGGAATTCAGACCGTAGCCGTGGTCGATCATGATAGTGCCCCCGGAATAAAACATATCGTCGTAGGCCAGGGTCACCACTCCCCCTATCGGCGCGCGCGCCGGGGTACCGGTTGGCGCGGCGATATCGACGCCAAAGTGGGGCCGGCTGGGGCGGCCATTATAGACACGCTGGGAGCCAAAAACACCCGTGATCGGACCCGTTAGCGGCCACTGGAAAGGGGTCAGGAAATCGGTGCGATCGGAGTCGACCCGGCGCGCCTGGCCGATCAGCGCATTTTCTTTTTTGATGCGCTTCAGCTCCTCCTCGCCAGGGCTCATGATTTTTTTCGATATGCCGGTTATCTCCTGCTTTTCATAGTCGCGCTGGACGATATCGAACACCTGTTGCTGCGACCTGCCGTCGGCGGCTTCTACCCGCAACAACACTGGCGTGCGATTGTCACGACCCAGGCCGATGACGTAGTCGCCCTGTGGCGTGAGACGCACTTCGCGGCCGCCCCAGAGCACCTTGCTGCCAACGGGCGCCTTGCCGAAGAGCAGGCCGCCCTGGACAAAATCCCCCTCCAGCTCGACCAGGCTGCCCTCTTCCTTCGCGCTGACCGGCGCGATCATGGCAATGCTGACCAGCCATGCCAGCATCAAGCCGGCGCTTGTCAGGGTAAAGCTGGCAATTGCGTTCACTGTAACTCTCACTGTTCTCCCTTTTCTCTTCTGTATGGGTTGTCTGTATGGGTTGTCTGTATGGGTTTAACATCGATCCAGGATTTTTGCCCCGGTGTGACTGCGAGTCGCCTGTTTTTGTCCACACCACGCCAGGAAAAAATGGTATGTTTCCCCGGTTACCGAAAGCGACAAGGTATCATCGTCGATTTCGCCGATACATCCATGCGCCGGGACCAGGCTGCGGACAGGCACAGGGTTTCAGCCAATCGCCCGGCACTGCCAACCTCGCAGTATAATGCAAAGCGACACATTATGGGCCGTTACCGCAAACCCCGCCCGGCGGGCTCCGCTTACATCACCCCCGAGGGCGAACAGATGCTGCGGGCCGAGTTGCACCAGTTATGGAAAGTCGAACGCCCCCAGGTAACCGCCAGCGTGCATGAAGCGGCGAAAAATGGCGACCGTTCGGAAAACGGCGATTATATCTACGGCAAGCGCAGACTGCGAGAGATCGATAGCCGGGTGCGCTTTCTCTCCAAGCGCCTGGAGCAGCTCACCGTGGTCAAGGAGCGGCCCGCCGACACCGACGTGGTTTTTTTCGGCGCCCATGTCAGCGTGGAAGATGAGGACGGCAAACAGCGCGAGTACCGCATTGTCGGGCCAGACGAATTTGACCTGCGCCAGGGCAAGCTGAGTATGGATTCACCGCTGGCCCGGGCACTGCTGGGCAAGCGCGTGGATGACGAAGTGACGGTCAATACCCCCACCGGTGACCAGCATTGGGTGATCCTCGCTATCCACTACCCGTAAACCCCGGTCACCACTCATCCAGCAGGCGTCGAACCTGGCGCCGCAAAGCGGGTATGAGCTCTTGCTCAAACCAGGGATTGCTCTGCAACCAGAATTGATTGCGCGGCGACGGGTGGACCAGGGGCACCCGGCGCGGCGCATACTCGCGCCAGGCTTTCACCCGCTCGGTCAGGTTTTTGTGGCGCGCCCCCTGCCCATGCAGGTAGTAGCGCTGGGCATACTGGCCGATCAGCAGGGTGGTTTCAATGTTGGGCAACTGTTCGAGAATACGCCGGTGCCAGTGCGGCGCGCACTCCGGCCGCGGTGGTAAATCGCCGGACTTGCCGCGCCCGGGATAACACAGGCCCATCGGCACGATGGCAATTTTTCGCGCGTCATAAAACTCGGCAGGCGTCAGCCCCAACCAATTGCGCAGCCGGTCGCCGCTGGGGTCGTCCCAGGGAATACCGCTGGCGTGCACCCGGGTTCCCGGGGCCTGGCCGATAACGAGCAGCCGCGCCCGGGAGTCTGCAACCAGCACCGGCCTCGGACCCAGGGGCAGGTGTTCGCGGCAAAGGGTACAGTTGCGGACTTCTGCCAGGGTCGCGGCCAGTGTGCCGGCCTGATGACTCGATGCAGTCATGATAAATTCCTGGCCACTCTCCCGGGGGGCACCCTGGCGGCCCGGGGATCTAGAAAATGTAGAGCATCACCCGTTGCCAGAACCAGAATCCGGCCACGGAGCCGGCGGCGTATACCGGCAGCTGCTTCCACAGGCCACGCCAGCTGGCGCCCAGGCGCAACAGGGCCAGGCTCAGCAGGCACAGCACGCCGATCAGGGCCAGTTGCCCCACTTCGATGCCCACGTTGAAGCCCAGCAGCGCCAGCGGAATATCATCCGGCGGCAGTCCCACCTCGCGCAGTGCGCCGGCGAATCCGAGTCCGTGGAGCAGGCCGAAGCCCGCCGCCATCAGGTACACTTTCCAGCTGCTGAGGTCGTGATCGGGGTGGCGCAACACCTCGGTAAAGGCGACGATAATACTCAGCGCGATAAAGATTTCTGCCATACCCTGGGAGAAGTGGATGACATTCAACACCGCGAGGCTCAGGGTGACGCTGTGGCCGAGGGTGAACATGGTCACGGTCCAGATCAGGGAGCGCTGCAGTCCGACCAGCATGAACAGCGCGATCACGAACAGCACATGGTCGGGACCTCCCACCAGGTGCTCGAAACCCATCACCATATAACTGCCAAACACCCGGTACCACGGCTGCCTTGCGGGCACCAGGTAGGTTTCCTGATCGGGGCGCAATACCCGGTTGAGGGTCCTGCCGTCATCGAGCTTGATCCGCAGCAGCGCGTCGGCCCTGCTGCTGGCGATACCGCTGATCTGAACCGCACTCCCCACCAGCCCTGTTGCACCGCAGTCGACCTGCCAGCGAGCAACCAGGGCGGTTCCCTCGGGCTTACTGGACCCGCCTTCGAGCTGGCGGCAATGAGACGGCAAGACCGGGCTGAGCTGGCTACCCTCTACCCGTTTCAGCGGGGTTTTCCATTTCACGGCATAGACGCCGTCGCCGACCGCTTCAAGCTGCAGCAGGGAGGGCGCCAGGGCGTGAGCCTGCAATGCCCCGGCGTAACCCAGCGCCAGCAGCGCCAACAGCAGCGCCAGGCAGGTTCTGGCATACGATGCGCAAGCTCCGTTGGCACTCATGACGCCGACCCCGCGGGCGCCCGGATATCCACGACGATGTCATACTCCTTCTTCAACAGTTCGACCTGCTGTTGCAGCAGCTCCTTCTCCTTGCCCTGCCGGACCCGGGCCACCACCTTATCCCGAACCTGTTCCAGCGGCGGTGTCACGGCCGGCACCACGTTGTCGGGCCAGACCAGGTGCCATCCATAGGCTGAGCGCAGCGGCTGTGACCACACGCCGGGCTGCAGTTGCTCCACCTGGGCAGCAAACTCGGAGCCGAAAATATTGGCCAGCTGCTGCTGGTTTTTACCGCTGAAAACGTGACCGCTGTAAAACACATTGCCGCGGGAGAAAATGGCATCCCTATCCTCGGTGAGATGCGGACTACCCAGCCCTTCCCTGGCGGCGGCAGCGGTGGCAGCGGTCGCCCCCTCGTCGACACTGAAGTAGACATGCACGATGTCCCGTCGCGACGGTATCAGGTAATCTTCCTGGTGCTGCCGGTAGTAGTTTTCGATCTCCTGCTCACCAATTTCCAGCGGCACGGATTGCACCATGGCCCGTTCCAGCGTACTCACCAGGTAACGGCGTATGACCGGATCGGATTGCAGCAGCCCCAGCTCCAGCGCCCGGTTGATCAATTCCTCATCGCCGGGAGGCACCGGGCTGTCCTCTTCGAGAAAGGAACCCAGCTTTTTCAGTCGATCCTGGATCACCGGCAACGACTGCAAATTCAGCGCCAGGGCACGCTGCATGAGGGCTTCTTCTGCCACCATCTGGTCGAGCAGGCGTTGCTCCAGTTCCGGGGTAGTCATCATTCGATTCTGCCGCACCCAGGCGTCGCGATAGGTTTCGAAGTCGCTTTGACTGATATGGATCAGGGGCTTTTCAACCGCATTGGGGAACAGGCTGTAGCCAATACCCCCGAGCACCAGGAAGCTTAGCCAGGGTGCCGTCAACAACTTTTTTAACGCGGACATTGCCAATTGATTTTCCGGGAGTAATGGTGATCGAAATTAACTGAGGCGTCATGATGCCGAAGCGGGGTTTGTGATACAAGCCTTTTGCCTTGCCAAACCGGGTGCCGCAGCAGCAACGGCAACCCCCGGTGAACACGGGATAGGGCACCAGCCTGGACACCTGGCCCATGCATTGGTCAGCGCCCCTGATTGGCGTACAATCGCTACCAGGTTTCGATGGAGAAAGACGATGGCGGTAGGGGAATGGCAACCCGGGGCAGCACGCCCCGCAGCAACGATTGAACCGCAGCAGCTGGCCATGCTGATCTCGATCAGCCAGCTGGATACCTTGCAGCAGCTGGCCGAGCAACTCGACCCGACCCAGCAACAATGGCTTGGCGCCGTCATGCATTGCGGTGATGACGCCTGGTCCCGGGCCGCCGGCGACTGCGACCAGGCCGAGCTGGTGCACCTGATCAAGACGCTTGTGATTGCCGAGATGCAAATTCCGGGCTGCAGCGTCGGGGCCAAATCACCGGTTATCGCGCTGCATCGATTACTCAAGCAGCGCGGTGAAAAATTGAGTCAGGACGACCTGGCCTGGATCAAGCAACACAGCGACAACCGCTTTATTCCCAATGGCCCGGTGCTCTAGTACTCTTTCCAGGTGATATTGCCGTATTCAGCGGATCGGGAAGCGGTTGAGCGCCAGGCGTGCCTCGCCGGCAATGGCGCGTCCTTACCAAGAGGCGCAACAACGCGGGCGACCGCTTCCCGGTCCGCCCGG
>JAHEGP010000101.1 GCA_024645065.1 Cellvibrionales bacterium
GAGACCGGCTCGGCGATCACGTGGAAATACCCCTCGGTGGTCCTGCGTGGCGACGATAGTATCGGCGAATTCTACTCGGTGGCGTTAACCAACAATTTCCAACAGGCCGATACCGGCACCAAGATGATTCACATGGGCAGGAACACCCGCTCAACCATCATCAGCAAGGGGATTTCCGCAGGCAGGAGCCAGAATGCCTATCGTGGCCTGGTGCGCATGAACCCGCGCGCCAGTGGCGCTCGCAATTACACCCAGTGCGACTCGCTACTGATTGGCGATCGCTGTGGCGCGCACACCTTCCCGTACATAGAGAGCAAGAACCCCAGCGCCGTGGTCGAACATGAGGCCACGACTTCGAAAGTCAGTGAAGATCAGCTATTTCTCTGCCAGCAGCGAGGCATCGATGCCGAAAAGGCGGTATCGATGATCGTCAATGGCTTCTGCAGGGAAGTCTTCAAGGAATTGCCGATGGAGTTTGCCGTGGAGGCCGGTAAGTTGCTTGAGGTCAGCCTCGAGGGTTCCGTAGGTTAGACGATTATCTGCAGGGCGCGCTTGTAGCAACCCTGCTTCAAATGCCCGCCCCTCCCGGGGGCACCTGTAACCACTTAGGCAAGAGCCAGGCCAACATGTTATCGATCAAGGATTTACACGTTCAGGTAGAAGGGAAAGACATTCTCAACGGCTTGTCCCTGGAGGTCGGGGCTGGCGAGGTTCACGCTATCATGGGCCCCAATGGCTCTGGCAAAAGCACCCTGGGTTATGTGCTGTCAGGTCGGCCGGGCTACGAAGTGGTAAGCGGCTCCGCCACTTTCGAGGGCAAAGACCTTTTTGCCCTCGACGCAGAAGAGCGGGCCCGCGCGGGCATTTTCCTGGCGTTCCAGTACCCGGTGGAAATCCCCGGCGTCAGTAACATGGAGTTTCTCAAGGCCTCGGTCGACGCCATTCGAGAATCCCGCGGCCTGTCGGCCTACGACGCAGTCAGCTTCATGAAAAAAGCGCGCCAAACCTGTCAGGACGTAAACCTGGCTGCGGAGTTTCTAAAACGCGGGGTGAACGAGGGCTTTTCCGGCGGCGAGAAGAAGCGCAATGAAATCCTCCAGATGCTGTTGCTGGAACCGAGGTTGTCGATACTCGACGAAACCGATTCAGGCCTGGATATCGATGCCCTGCAAGTCGTGGCGACAGGGGTAAATGCCAGTCGCAACGTCGACAATGCCTTCATCCTGGTGACTCACTACCAGCGCCTGCTGAACTACATAGTGCCAGACTTTGTTCACGTGCTGGCCAATGGTCGCATCGTCAGGTCTGGCGGCAAGGAGCTTGCGCTGGAGTTGGAGAGCAAGGGTTATGCCTGGCTCGAGGGTGAGCTTGCCTGATGGGCGCCTTCGACCAGTCTGCCGCCATAGCGCTGGCGCAGCAATCCAGGGGGCCTGCCTGGCTGCAGGCATTTCGCGAGGGCAACCAGACAGCCTGGCTTGCCAGCAAATGGCCGGATCGCAAAACAGAGGACTGGAAATATACCACCCTTGCGCCGCTCACCGAGTCAGACTATATGCGGTTTGGCGCAGGTGCCGGAGCCGGCGATGAAATCGATGCCGGTTTTTATGAAATCAATGGCCTGGAGTGCCAGCGACTGGTATTCGTCAACGGAGAGCTGTCGCCTGAGTTATGCCGGCTGGGGCAGGCAGCTAACGGAAATACTCTAGTGCGGTTCTCCGAAGCAGACAACCGGCAGCAACAACTGATTAACGAACACCTGGGAACACTCGCCATTCCCAGCCATCATCCTTTTACGGCGCTGAATGGCAGCTGGCTCGAAGACGGGGTGCTCATCCACGTGACGAATGATGAGCCGCTACCGCTGCACATCGTTCATCTGACCCGACCAGGCGCCCAGCCTTTCTCGGCGCGCCAGCGCCTGCTGGTGGTTCTCGAAGAGAACGTGAGTGCGACCGTTGTCGAACACTTTAGCAGTGACGATTCGAGCCAGAATTGCTTCCTCAACGGGGTAACGGAAATCAAACTGAAGGCCGCTGCCCGCTTGTCGCATTACCGACTGCATCTGGAACAACAGGATGCCATTCATATCGGCGCTGTTTACGCCAGCCTGCAACGCAATGCCACATTCAAGTCTTTCCTGCTGGGCATGGGCGGGCGACTTAAGCGGCTTGATCTGCAAGTTCAGCATCAGGGTGCTGGCAGCGAAGCCAATATCAACGGTGTCTATCTCTGCAAGAACCGCCAGCACATCGATATTCATTCTACGGTAGAACACGAACTACCCCTGGGAACGACCACCGAAATCGTACGCGGTATCGTTGATGACGCCGCCAGGGCCGTGTTTAACGGGCGCATCCACATCCACCCCGGTGCCCAGAAAAGCGCCGCAGAGCTCAGCAATCGCAATCTGCTTTTGAGCAACTCCGCTGAGGTCTATACCAAACCGGAACTGGAAATTTACGCCGATGATGTGCGCTGCGCCCATGGGGCAACCGTCAGCCAGATCGAAGACATGGCGCTCTACTATCTCCAGGCGCGGGGCATCCAGCGCAATGAAGCCGAAGTCATGCTGAGCTTTGGCTTTATCAACGAGTTGATCAACAGCATCGACCATGAACCCTTGCAACTGAAGTTGCGGCCATTGCTGAGTGACTGGTTTGGTCGCGACCCGCGACTGACGAGACATCTGCCATGAATCGGGCATCGTCCATGGCAGTGCCTGCCTTTGATGTCGAAGCCGTGCGCCGCGATTTTCCGATATTGCAGCAGACAATCAACGGCAAGCCCCTGGTGTACCTCGATAACGCCGCGACCACTCAAAAGCCCAACCAGGTCATCGACGCGATCAGCCATTTTTACCGCCACGATAATGCCAATGTACACCGAGGCGCCCACACACTCAGCGACCGTGCCACCATGGCTTTCGAGGGCGCAAGGGTCACTACCCAGAAATTCATCAACGCACCGTCACCGGAGCAGGTCATATGGACCCGTGGCTGTACCGAAGCCATCAATCTGGTAGCGCAATGCTTTGCCGCCGCAAGATTTGAACCAGGAGATGAAATCCTGGTGTCAGGGATGGCTCACCACTCGAACATCGTGCCGTGGCAAATGGCGGCGCAGCGCACCGGGGCGAAGGTAATACCCATTCCGGTCACCGAACACAGCGAGCTGGACATGCGCGCCTACCGACAGCTGCTGGGACCGCGCACGCGCCTGGTGGCCGTGGAGCACGTGTCTAATTCCATGGGTACTATTCACCCAATCGAGGACATCATCGCACTGGCTCATGGAGCAGGCGCCCAGGTACTGATCGATGGCGCCCAGGCAGTGGCGCACTGGCCCGTGGATGTGGAGGCACTGGGAGCAGATTTTTACACCTTCTCGGGCCATAAACTGTTCGGCCCCACCGGTATCGGGGTGCTGTACGGCAAACGCGAGTGGCTGGAATCCATGCCTCCCTACCAGGGTGGCGGTGAAATGATCGAGACGGTGAGCTTCGAGGGTACCGTATACAATCGCTTACCCTACAAGTACGAGGCTGGCACCCCCGACATCGCCGGGGCGATTGGCCTGGCCGCCGCCATCGACTACCTCGGAGGCCTGGACCGCGAGGCCGCTGCCCGGCATGAAGCTGCATTACTTGAGCATGCGCTGGCTTTGGCCGCCGACTTTCCGGGGTTCAAGCTGGTCGGCAGGGCGGAGCACAAAACCTGCGTGCTCAGTTTCTTGCTGGAGGGGACGCACCCGGCCGACGTTGGCACCCTGCTCGACCAGCAGGGCGTGGCCGTGAGAACCGGTCATCACTGTACCCAGCCGATCATGGATTCACTGGCCATTCCGGGCACTGTGCGAGCATCTTTCAGCATATACAATACCCACAATGAGGTAGAACAATTGTTTTCAGCCCTGCACAAGGCGCAAACCTTCCTATAGGGGGTGAACGAAAAAACATGACCGTCGAAATTATTGATCCACAACAACCCGTCACCGTCACCGATGCGGCCCGGCGGCATTTTCAGCAGCAATGCCGACAATCCGGCCAGGCGGCTGTTCACCTGAGCCTCAAGGAAAGCGGCTGTACCGGGTATATGTACGTTCTGGACCTGGTCGATGCAGCCCCCGACGCATCCGTGTCCATACAGCTCGACGACAAGGTGCAGCTTTGTATCGCCAGGGCCGCGCTGCCCTACCTGCAGGGCACCGTGATTGACTACGTGCGAAAAGGCCTGAATAGCGAGCTGCAGTTTCAGAACCCCAACGCCGGGGATTACTGCGGCTGTGGAGAAAGTTTCAGTATCAGCGAGGCCCAGCACTGATGGAAAGATCCGTTGTTGTTACCCGACGCGACTGCCCCGCCCGGGTGGTGCCCATTGGCACTCCCATCGTTATCCCCCGTGACACCTTCGTAACCATAACCCAGTCGCTGGGCGGCAACTATACCGTCACTTACAACGGCAATATGGCGCGGGTGGACGGCACTGACGCCGACGCCCTGGGCCTGGAACCCCAGCCATTACATTTCTCACCGCCCGATGATGACCAGATTGCTGAGCAGCAGGTTTGGGACGCCCTGAAAACCATTTACGACCCCGAGATCCCGGTTAACCTGGTGGACCTTGGCTTGATCTACAAGGTCGATATTGACCAGACTGCCAGGCGAGTGGCGATCGATATGACCCTCACAGCCCCGGGCTGCGGCATGGGTCCGGTGTTGGTGGGCGACGTTGAATATCGGGTGGCCATGGTACCCAACGTCAAATCTGTAGTGGTAGACCTGGTGTTCGACCCACCCTGGTCCCGCGAGCGTATGTCGGATGAAGCCCAGCTCGAAACCGGCATGTTCTATTGATGCAAGAGGGCTCGCTGCTTATTCCGGGCCCTGACCATTGGCGCCTGTTTGGCTGAATCGCGCTATAATCCCGCAGCTGGTGCCAGCCGTTTGCTTCCGCACCATCCATCTACCAAGCACACCTGGACCACAAATGGCCCCACAAAAGCTGCCTTTTGGCACTGATATATCCGCTGCAGACGTTGTCGAGACGCTGGGCTTTTTCGATAGCTGGGAGGATCGCTATCGCTATATTATCGATATGGGCAGGCAACTGCCCCCCATGCCCGACCAATCAAAGACCGACGATCGATTGGTCAGGGGTTGCCAAAGCAAGGTTTGGATCAATGCCAATACGCCGGACAGTGGCCAGGCTGATGGCGGGGCGATGCACTTTGAAGTTGATAGCGACGCACATATCGTTCGCGGCCTGCTGGCGCTGGTGCTTTGCGCCTACAACGGAAAAACCCCGCAACAGGTGCTGGACTTCCCGATAGAAAAGTATTTTTCTCAACTTGAGCTGCTGCAACACCTCAGCCCCATGCGGGGGAATGGCTTGAAATCGGTGGTGGAGCGCATTCGAAGTATTGCCGGGGAAGCGGCTCTGCGCGAGGGGCCGCGCTAATGGCGTTGTCGTTTGATACCATGCCTTAACTGATAAGGAGCGCGCCGTGCAAGCGATTACCCTGAAACAACCCGCGGGACTTGAGCAACTCGTTCTGACCGAGATAGACCCAGTGGCTCCGGCGGCCGGGGAAATTCGAATTCGCAATCATGCCAGTTCCCTGAACTTTCACGACTACGCGGTGGTGGTGGGCCTCATCCCCACCGATGAGGCACGTATTCCGATGTCGGATGGGGCCGGTGTCGTTGAAGCTGTCGGCGCCGGCGTCAGCGAATTCAAGGTCGGCGACCGGGTGATGAGTTGCTTTTTCCCCCATTGGCAAGACGGTCGGGCCGACAGCGCCGCCAAACTGCGGGATGTTCCCGGCGACATGAGCCATGGTTTCGCAGCCGAAACCGTTACCAAATCCGCCACGGCCTTCACCCGAATCCCTGCCGCCTACAGTTTTGAGCAGGCGGCGACCCTGCCCTGCGCGGCTCTCACCGCCTGGCGCGCGCTGATGGTTGAAGCCAGGGTAAAACCGGGGGACACCGTACTGGTGCAAGGCAGCGGCGGCGTAGCAGTATTCGCACTACAGTTTGCCAAGAGCGCCGGATGCAAGGTCATAGCAACGTCCTCCTCGGACGAAAAGCTCGAGCGGCTCAGGCAGCTGGGCGCAGATCAGTTGATTAACTACAAACAGCACCCCAACTGGGGCGATCGGGCCTCGCAATTGACCAAGGGCATCGGAGTCGATGTGGTAGTGGAGATAGGCGGCGCGGGCACCGTGCCGCAATCGATCCAGGCAATACGCATGGGCGGCCACATTTCCCTGATCGGGGTTCTATCCGGCATCAGCGGCGAAATTCCAACCGCCGCGCTGTTCCAGAAAAATGCCGTTCTCAGCGGGATTACCGTTGGCTCGCGGGCGCAACAACTGGATATGATTAGCGCCATTGAAACCTGCGGCATCACACCGGTCATAGACAGCAGCTTTCCCCTTGCCGATATTGCAGCAGCTTTTCGCCTGCAGGAGTCGCAACAACACTTCGGCAAGATTTGCCTGCACCTGTGAGCCGGGCATGAATAGCAACGACTGGCACCACCAACACTCATCCAAAAACCCATTCAAGGAACCGCCCCATGACCCGCATCGTTAAAGTCGTAGAAGAAGCGAACTACACCCTGATTCAATTGGACGACGGCAAGGCCAACGCGCTTGGATTTACCATGCTGGAACAAATTGGAGAGGCCCTCGATACTGCCGAGAAATCCGGGAAAGCCGTTATCATTGCCGGGAGACCCGGCAAATTCTCTGCCGGATTTGACCTGTCCGTTATGGCGGGCGGCGGTGACGATATGATGAAGCTGCTGCGCGGCGGCGCTGACCTGTCTCAGCGGCTACTCAATTTTCAAACACCCGTGATCCTCGCGGTGAGCGGCCATGCCCTCGCAATGGGTGCACTGTTGTTATTGTCAGCCGACTACCGCATAGGCACCCGGGGGGATTTCAAAATAGGCCTCAACGAGGTCGCTATTGGCATGTCCCTGCCATGGTTCGGTATCGAATTGGCCCGCGCGCGTATTGCCGGCATACATCTCAATAACGCGGTTAGCCTGGCGCATATTTACGATGCCAATGCGGCCGTCGCAGTAGGTTACCTCGACGAAGCTGTTGACGCTGCTGAGCTGTTACCCCGCGCCATTGCCATAGCCCAGGAACTCGGAAAGCTTGACATGCATGCCCACCAACAAACCAAGGCGCGCCTGCGCGAAGGCTTGAATGCAGCCCTGGATACAGCCTTTGAAAAAGAGACCGCCGACTCGCCCTTTGCGGCACAGCAATAAAGGCAGAGCAGCAACTAACTGCTGATTGACAATTACTGAGGCCCTGACCGGCATTGCGCTGGAACATCTGCCGGTTGCAGCCCACATGGAGATTGGCATTGCAATCTTTTTTCATGGTGGGAAACTAGCACCTCTGATTATTCGGTGTCGCCTCAGGCCTGGTAATACCGGAGGGACGTATGGCCCTGGCACGGGAAGCCGTGGCCAGCTACGGCCATACCCGCGGTTCGATTGCGGGCACAGGCCTCGAACCAGACCGTCAAATAACCGTAAACTGGAGAGCTAGTGATGCCAGTCCAGAAGTCAGATAAAAAAGCGGACAAAACCAGTAAGAAAAAAAAGATCAAGGACAACGGCAAGTTGACCAATGCTTTCTACGCCAAGGAGCTTTACAAGCTCCAGATAGAGCTGGTCAAACTGCAACAATGGGTTATACACGCCGGGCTAAAGGTGGTCGTTGTGTTTGAGGGTCGCGACGCGGCGGGCAAAGGTGGAAGCATCAAGCGCATTACCGAGACACTCAACCCCCGGGTGTGCAAGGTTGTCGCTCTTCCTGCGCCTACCGAGCGGGAGAAAACCCAGTGGTACTTCCAGCGCTATGTAAAGCACCTTCCGGCTACCGGAGAGATCATCCTGCTGGACCGCAGCTGGTACAATCGCGCGGGTGTCGAGCGGGTCATGGGGTTTTGCAGCGATGACGAATATCACGAGTTCCTGCGCTCCTGTCCGGAATTTGAGCGGATGTTGGTAAGGTCGGGCATCATCCTCATTAAATACTGGTTTTCTGTGAGCGATGAGGAGCAGGAAAGACGCTTCCAGAATCGAATCTTTCATCCTACCAAGCACTGGAAGCTCAGCCCGATGGATTTGGAATCCCGGGCGCGCTGGAAGGAATATTCTCGCGCCAAGGATGATATGTTTATGCATACGGATATCAAGCAGGCACCCTGGTACGTGGTAGACGGCGACGACAAAAAGCGCGCTCGCCTCAATGTGATCAGCCACCTGCTCAGCCTGATTCCCTACCAGGACCTGACACCGCCGCCAATGGAGCTTCCACCACGGCAGAGCGACAGCGGTTATGTGCGTCCGCCCATGAGCGACCAAACCTTTGTACCCAATGTGTATTAGGCGTGGCAGCCGGATCGAACCTGCCCACCACCCAAGCTCAAACGGACTCCATCATGGAACGCGTGACACCGGAATCAGTTGCGATGAACAGTGCTCAATTGGCTCGCATTGGCACCCATTTGCAACAAGGCTACATTGACCCCGCGAGGATACCCGGCAGCCTGACACTGGTCGCGCGCCAGGGCCAACCGTGTTACGTCCAGGCCCTCGGCATGCGCGATCTCGAGCGCGCCATGCCGATGACCGAAGATACGATTTTTCGAATTTACTCGATGACCAAGCCAATCACCTCGCTGGCAATCATGAGCCTCTATGAACGCGGGCTGGTTGCTCTGAACGATCCGGTCCATCGCTATATTCCAGGCTGGAGGAAGCTGGCCGTTCGCAAGGGAGGCTCCTGGCCGCTGTTTACCACCGAGCCCTGCAAGCGCCCGATGACGGTTCGAGACCTATTGATGCATACCTCGGGGCTCACTTACGACTTCATGCGGGCATCGAACATCGACCGTGCTTATCGCAAGCAGGGTGTCGGCTTGATGAGACCCGGTTACACCCTGCAAACCATGATCGACCAATTGGCCCGGCTGCCCCTGGAGTTTTCCCCGGGCGAGCGCTGGAATTACTCCCTTGCTACAGATGTACTTGGCTATCTGGTGGAGCTTATCAGCGGTATGAGCTTTCCCGACTATCTGCGCCGGACGATCTTCGAGCCGCTGGGGATGGTCGACACTGCATTTGAAATCAGCCCGGACAAGCTCGATCGTTTTGCCAGCTGCTACATGCTCGATGCAGACGGCAATATGGTGCTGCAGGACGACGGCCAGGACAGCCAGTTTGCCGAACGCAGCTTTTTCTCCGGTGGTGGTGGCCTGGTGTCGACCCTGCACGACTATTTCCGCTTCTGCCAGATGCTCCATAACGGTGGTAGCCTCGACGACAGGCGCATCATAGGCTCCCGCACCCTCGCCTATATGAGGCGCAACCACCTGCCCAATGGCGTGGATATGTCACAGATTGCGATGGGCAGTTTCAGTGAAACCGCCTACGAGGGCGTCGGCTTCGGCCTCGGCTTCGCACAAAAGGTCGACCCTGTCAGGAATGGCCACCCCGGCAGCAAAGGCAGCTACTTCTGGGGAGGCCTGGCCAGCACGCTGTTCTGGATCGATCCCATCGAAGAGCTCACAGTCATTTTTATGACTCAACTGATACCCTCTAGCACCTACAATTTCCGCGGCCAACTGGAGGCGCTGATCTACGCTGCGCTCGATTAAAATGCACAACCCCTGGAATAGACAACAAGTATCGCCTGCGCCAGCTCACAAGTCCGGGCTTGCCTGCAAGCGGATCCAGCAAGCTTTATGCTTTCTTGCTTGCCCGATAAATTCCGTATTGCCGCCAGGTCAAGGGAGCAAGGGAGCAACACTTGCAGCAGTGTTGTGCCGGCGATGATATAACGGCACCACTTTTTAAAACCCTGCCATTCATCCATTCCCTGCCAAGCAATTCGCCGTCCATTGACCCGCATCGGCAATCCAATTTACGCCCGGCATCGAAGCCCTCGAACCATGGCTTGCGTTTTTCTAACGGAATTTCTTAATAGGCCGAAATAGTCTAGCAAGCAGATTGCGTTGGAACAGGCACTCCAGTATTTTGAAGCTAATGGGGCGTTGTGTGTGGAGTCCACCGTCCAATCCGGACAACGAAACGCCTTGATTGGTGAATGCCTTGATTGATAAATGCCTTGATTAACAAAAAAATCACGGTACCCGAAGTGGATAATGGTTGTC
>JAHEGP010000321.1 GCA_024645065.1 Cellvibrionales bacterium
TTGCCACGGGTGGAGCCGCAGACCGCTACGGGGCGAAAATGTGGATGGTCGGTTCAGCAATGGGCGCCCAAAAACTCGGCTACAACGTCACCAGTGTTGCGCCGGGTAAACGCGCGTTCCCGTTTCATAATCATCGGATCAACGAAGAGATGTTCCTGATCCTCAAGGGCACGGGCGAAATTCGCATCGGTAGTGAAAGCCACCCGGTAAAACAACATGACCTCATTGCCTGCCCCCCGGGGGGTGAGGAATCTGCCCACCAGATCATCAACACGGGGGATTCCGAGCTGGCGTACCTTGCAGTCAGTACCAGGTTTTCACCCGAGATCGCCAATTACCCCGACTCGGGGAAATTCGCGGTGCTCGCAGATTATCCAGCGGACCAGGAGGGTGAAGCCCAGCGATTTTCCTTTGTTGGGCGGGAAAAAACCGGGCTGGATTACTGGGAAGGCGAATAAAGGCCACTAACTGCACTGACATCGCAGGCGCAGCATCGTACTTGACCGAAAAGGAAGCAAATGCGGCAACAGTGCCTGAAAAAGACACTCTGGTTATTACTCGCGCTGTTTGCGTTCATCTCATTTGCGCTGGGAGCCATTGATTCAGGCTTGAAAACCAGCGCCACACCCCACGGCATTGTCTCATTCGAGTTTTGCGCATTTACGTCGTCCTGCGAGCAAGCACTGAGCCAATGGGGCCCCGGCGGGCAGGCTCTGGCGATGCTAAGCCTGGGGCTCGATTACCTGTACTTGCTGGTATATCCCGGGCTGATGGCGCTGGCTCTATTGCTTGTGGCACCACGGGTTCCATTTGGACTGATGCGACGCACCAGGCTGGCGGCCTGGTCTTGCCTGGCCATCGGCCTGGCGGACGCCCTGGAAAACTATGCGCTCATTCGAGTGATTCTGGATGAGTCTGGCGATGGCTGCGGAGTATGGGCCGGGCTATTTGCCACAATCAAGTTTGCCCTGCTTGGCCTGGTGTTGTTATGGCTGGTCCGCATTGTCGTCCAATATGCGCTGCCAGGCGATTCGAACAGCACCTGAAGAGCCCGGCCCAAGCGCGTGATGAATTCTTCCGTTTCGCAACAGCCTGTTGCACAATGAAGCTCGGCCAAAGCTGCGATGTCAATCCCCTGGTTAACAGGTCGGTCGAGCTCAAGGACATGGCAGGTGCCCTGCGGGAACCCATGAACAAGCGCCATTTCGGCAAGTTCGTACTGGTCCCACCCGAGTAGTGCAATCTGGATGTTCCGGACTGGTTTGTTTGCTTACTGCAGGATAATTGGCAAATTCTTGATGACTTTGGATAGCCAGTTAGAGGCTAAGCCCTGGTCAATAAAGGCGACGAGCGCTAACCATGACCAAGACAAAGACGACGAATACTAACCATTGGAAACGGAGCACCCGCTCGATCATTTACGGGGCGTCGTTGGCACCATCGAGCCACAACACGCAACCGTGGGTATTTCGAGTATCGGGGCCGGAAATCGAATTGTGGACCGACCGTTCGCGGGCGTTGCCAGAAAACGACCCCGACGATCGGGAGCTGATTATCAGCTGTGGCTGCGCGCTATTGAACCTGCGCATGGTAGCCGCCGACGATGGCCTGGATGCGCAGGTCGAGTTGCTGCCCGAACCCGGCGAACAAGACCTGCTTGCGCGGGTATCACTGACTGAGAAAGCCAGAGTGTCTTTGGTGGACGCTCACCTCGCAAAATTTATCCCGCACCGTCGTACCTATCGGCAACGCTTTGCGCCGCGAGATGTGGAAGCCCCTGTCCTGGATGAAATGGTAGCTGCCGCAAGCTATGAAGGCGCACAGCTGCAACCTCTCCTCACCGATGAGACCAGGAGCAAAGCCGCAGCGCTGGTAGCAGATGGTGATGCCGCGCAGTGGGCTGATCCGAAGTGGCGGAGCGAGCTCGCGGCCTGGGTGTGCCCGAGGCGACAGGGTGATGGCCTGAGCGTTCCAATGCTGCCGGCAGCACTCACCCAGTCCGCCATTCGCCGGTTCGATATGGGTAGCAGGGTCGGCAACAGGAATCACGAACTGACCCTGTCGGCTCCCGTACTTGCGCTCCTGAGCACTTACAGCGAGACACCCGGTGACTGGTTGCTGGCTGGACAGGCGCTGCAGCGTGTTTTACTGATCGCATGCCTGCACGGGTTGCAGGCTTCCTATCTCAACCAACCTATCCAGGTCGCTGCATTGCGTCCAAAAATACAAAGTATGACCGCCAGCGGGTCCCCCCAGATTCTCCTTCGGGTCGGCTATCCGGCCAGAGAACTTGCGCCGACCGCGAGAAGACCGGTTGACGATATCATCGAATTCTTACCGGAGGAATAAAGGCGGAGGAATTTCAACTATCGTTAATGCTACCGTGCCTGGGTTCACTGTCGACCCAGGTCCCGGGGACCGGGCTGTTGGGGGAGGCGCCGGGAAATCGGCGAGGGTTTCGAGATGCTGGCGGAATGCGGCTTCGGCCAGCATCGCAGCACTATGCTTAACCTGACTTACCGCTTCTGGTGCAATGCGCCAGGCCTGCTTCGATGCTGCTTGCAGAGCCAGGCTTTAATCATTCGCTCTTGTCGGCTTTATCGGCTTTCCCTGGACTTCGCCGACTGGTTTGCCAGCTGCTTGTTGGCCAACAAGCCGGCGATCCTGCACGATAATCGCGACCCGCTCGTTCAAGCTCAACAGGATCACAAACAAAAAGGCTGTGGTGCCGAACATCTCCAGCGACTCTTCCGTAAGTTGGAGCAAATGAACGGCTTCTTCGCTCTGCAACCAGACAAGATCCATACCCTCGACAAAATCCAGCACGACAGCGACACCAAAAAAGCAGAAGGCCAGTAATACCCAGCGATGGTTTTTTGGGTCAACCGCGCGCCATAAAAACCACAGGAGATAGCAGCCATAGGCAATGAAAAAAGGGGCAACAAAAATTTGCCAACCCCAGGAAGGGAACCATGTATCGAGGGGAACTTCAGTGATTTTCTCGTATTTGACTCTTACAGCCGTACCCAGGCGTTCGTGCAATTTGGCAGCATCATCCACAGACACATAGAGGAAGAACAGGGCCACCAAAGCCCATCCCCAGGCGATAGTCCC
>JAHEGP010000102.1 GCA_024645065.1 Cellvibrionales bacterium
GCCAGGCCCGCGAGGATTCGCCCTTGAGCGCAGCCCTGGTGCTGCTGCAACTGCACGATGATGGCGGCGGGAGTCCCGACCCGACCCGGCTGCAGGAATTACTGGAATGGCTGCTCGAGGACCTGCTGCCCCATGTGGGCCATGTCGACCTCGAGCAGGTCGCGGAGCGCTTCGCCGGAGGCGAGCGATCGCTGTTGCTGACCGATACCACCGGCCGGTTACTGGACATGCCGCCGGGTATGACGGACTTCGACTAGTGCTGGCGGATAGCGAAAAACAGCAGATCCAGCAGGGCTATCGCGACTGGCTGGCATCGAAACAACTCAGCCCCCGCCATGGCCAGCGCCACATGATCGCCGAGGTGGCCAGGGTGCTGGCCAATGCACGCTTTGGCAACGCCGATCGCGACCAGCTGATCGCCGCCATCGAGGCCGGCACCGGCACCGGCAAGACCCTGGCCTACCTGCTGCCGGCGCTGGTGCTGACCCGGGCGATGGAGCGCAAGCTGGTGATAGCCACGGCCACGGTTGCGCTGCAGGAGCAATTGATCAACAAGGACCTGCCAGACCTGCTGGCCAATACCGAACTGGATTTCGACTATGTCCTGGTGAAGGGGCGCGGGCGCTATGTCTGCCATGCCAAGCTGGTCAGCTTCGCCGAGGATTTTGCCGACCCTTCCCTCAGCCTGGGTCTTTACCCCGACGAGCAGATGCCGCTGCTCAGTGGCGATGCCCGGCGGCTCTATGATGAAATGATGCAGGCGCTCGAGACCCGCAGTTGGGACGGTGACCGCGATAACTGGGATTCAGTCATCGAGAACCGGCTGTGGGCGCCGCTCACCTCCGACCATATGCAATGCACCGGGCGCAAATGTGCCTATGTCAAGCAATGCGCGTATTTCTCCGCCCGCGATCGCCTCGAGGGGGTCGATGTGATCGTTGCCAACCACGACCTGGTATTGTCGGACCTGGGCCTCGGTGGCGGTGTGATCCTGCCTCCGCCGGAGGAGACCGTGTATATCTTCGACGAGGCCCACCAGCTGGCGGATAAAGCCCAGCAGCATTTTGGCCATCGCCTGCGCCTCAACGCCACCCTGCGCTGGTTGGAACAGATCGAGAAAGGCCTGCCCGCGCTGGCCAGGGCAGTGGCCGAAGACGATCTATGCACCGGCACCTTGCAGCGCCTCGCTCCCTTGCTGGCGCAGCTGCAGGAGCATATGCGCGATGCACAGGAGCTGAGCCGGGATCTGGTGGGTGCCATCAGGCCAGGCGAACGCGAAGCCCTGCTGCGTTTTTCGCTGGGCGACACGCCGTCGGCACTGGCGGAACAGTCCCAGGCCATGGGTTTTTGCGCCGGGCGCATGGAGCAGCTAATCCTTACCCTGAGCGGCCGGCTGGACGATGCCATGAACGGCGAGGTGGACGCGATTTCCCGGGACGACGCCGAGCAGTGGTATGGGGCACTGGGCCAGGTGAAGGGTCGCCTGAGGCCGGTACGGGGCATAGCGGAAGCCTATGGCCCGACGGGTTCCGACCCGGAGCTGCCCTATGCGCGCTGGCTCAGTGGCAGGGAGTTCAATAGCGGGCTCGAGGTGGAGATGGCGGCACTGCCGCTATTGCCCCGGCGCCTGTTGCAGGAGTTACTGTGGCAGCGCTGCGCCGCGGCCATCCTGACATCGGCGAGTATGACCGCGCTGGGTAGCTTCGATCGCTTGCTGCAGCAAACCGGTATCCCCGCTGCCAGTCGCTGCCTGCAATTGCCCAGCCCCTTCAAGCACCGCGAGGCGGCCGAATTGCGGGTGCCGGGCCAGGCCCTCGACCCCGCTGACAAGGAGCGTTATACCGCGATGCTGACAGAGCAGATCGCCTGCAGTGCCACCCCCGGGGAGGGGACCCTGGTGCTGTTTACCGCACGTCGGCAGATGCAGGCGGTGTATGCCGGTATCGATGACGCCATGCGCAGCCTGGTTCTGAACCAGGATGAGCTGGGCAAGCAGGAAATTCTGCGGCGCCACCGGGCCGCGGTCGACGCTGGCAAGGCCAGTGTCATATTCGGGCTCGCCAGTTTCGCCGAGGGTATCGATTTACCCGGCAAGTATTGTACCCACGTGGTCATTACCCGACTGCCTTTCGCGGTCCCGGACGACCCGGTGGAAGCCACCCTGGCCGAGTGGGTCAGGTCCCGGGGCGGCCAGCCCTTTCGCGACATCGCACTGCCGGACGCCGCCCGCCGCTTGATGCAGGCGACCGGCCGATTGTTGCGCACCGAGCAGGATCGCGGCAGGATTACCGTGCTGGATCGACGATTGATGAGCAAACACTATGGCCGGGCCTTATTGCAGTCGCTGCCCGACTATCGCTTGGTGACCGAATGATCGCCACGCTGCTTCCCCGCTGCACCCGTACCCTCTGGTGGCGATGCCGTGCGGATGCGAGCGGGCTGGCTCGCAAGCGGGAGGACAGATGACAGAGCAGCTCTATCGGGAAATAACAGCAAGGCTGGAGCAGTTGGAGCTTGAGCTGCAGCGGCTTCGGCTCTGGAGCGAAGAGCGGCCCGCTCGCGAAGCGCTGGCCAGCCAGCAGCCCTTTTGCGTCGACACCCTGACTTTTCCGCAATGGCTGCAGCACGTGTTCCTGCCCAGGCTGCGCGGCAGCATCGAACAGGGTGCACCACTGCCGGAAAAATGCGAGATTGCGCCGCTGGCCGAGATCTATTTCCTGCAGTTGCGCGCTCAACAGGGCATCGATGCCGGGATTCTGCTGGAGGTGCTGGGCGGCATCGATGTTGCCCTGAGCTCCCCCCGCCAGGCTCGCTAGGGCAGCATTCAGCGCAACGCGGGCAGCGCCCCGGGTGGGACAGGGGCGTTGCAGTGGTCCCGACGCCGTGACGCATTGGCTGCGCCGCGGGCCCCGTCGCTCAGTTGTCCCTGGTGGCCATTACCATCCGCACCAGGTGGGCCAGGGAGTGGGTATCCATCTTTTCCATGACCCGGGAGCGATGGATTTCGACGGTGCGCTGGCTAATCCCGAGGTCGATGGCGATGACCTTATTGGCATTGCCATCGATCATCATGTCCATCACCTCGAGCTCGCGCGGTGTCAGGGTCTCGATACGCTTGATGATCTGCTGCTTTTCCTGCAGGCTGGCGCGCTGCTGCTGGTCCAGATTGAGCGCCTGGTTGATCTTGTCGAGCAGGTCCTGCTCCCGGTAGGGCTTCTGGATGAAGTCGACCGCACCATGTTGCATGGCCTCGACAGCCATGGGCACGTCGCCATGCCCGGTGACGAAAATGATGGGCAGGATGGAGTTGAGCTCGTTGAGTTTTTTTTGCAGTTCCATGCCGTTCATGCCGGGCATGCGAATATCGAGCACGATGCAGCCCGCCATATCGTTGCTATAGGCATCGAGAAATTCGGTGCCCGAGGCAAAGCCCTTCGAACCCTGGTCAACCGACTCGAGCAACAGGCCGAGCGATTCGCGCACAGCTTCATCATCGTCAACAATAAAAACAGTAGGGGCCTGGTCTGCCATGGAGAATCCCTTGCTGGTTGGCTTGAAAAAACATCCGGTACTATACCGTAATCCAGGCCAATGTCATTAGTGGCCGGGTCCTGGGCTGTCCACAGTAATGGTGCGTCATGGTAGTATGGCGCCAGGTGTTTCGGGGGAGATGCGATAACGCGTCGCTATGGCAGTTAAATCAGGTTATATGCGGTTTCGGCACCAGATCCTGTTGCTGCTGATGTCGATTATTTTGATCATGATGGTGGCGGCGGTGCTAGTGGCGGTGCCGGCCGCCTTCACCGCCCAGCAGCGTATTACCTTCGATCGCCTCAACTCGGTCAGCAACCTCAAAACTCTTTGGGTAATGCGCGAGTTCAATGAATTGCGCCGCGGCCTGGTGGCCCTTGCGGACAATGTCTCGGTAGTTGACGAAGTGCGCTTCATCAACAAACTGTTGCCCCGACCGAAGGCCGACCAGCAGCTGATTGCCCGGTTACGGCAGATGGACCAGAGTGCTGATCTGCGGGCCGGCGACCGCTTGAGCCTCTACTGGCAGTCGTATCGCCGCCTGTACGCCAACTTTCGCTATATTGAAAACAGCTTCCCCGGTAGCGAAGTGCTGCTGGTGCGGCCCGATGATGCGCTGGTTATTTTTAACCTGCTCGGTGGCGAGCGCTTTATGGATCGCCTTGCGCCGCCCCGGCAGGGCAGGTTGCCGCTCTATAGCTGCTATCTTCGCGCCCTCGAGTTTCCCGATGACGTGGTGTTCGAGGACTTCGAAATCAGCCCCGACGCCACCCCCCGAAAAGCCTGTGCGGGCAAGGCCCTGCTGGTCGACGAAGAGGTGATTGCGGTACTGATTCATGAGTTTTCCGGCGACCTGATCAACAACATCATGGCACTGAGGCCGGGCCTGGGCGAGACCGGCGAAACCTACCTGGTGGGTTCCGACAAACTGATGCGCACGGAGTCACGTTTTGGTGGCGCAGCCAGCATCCTCAATCAGTTCGTGGACAGTCGCGCGGTTCGCGAGGGACTGTCGGGGTTTGCCGGCAGCAGCATTACCACCAACTACCGCGGCTCCCAGGTGTTTTCGGTGTGGCAGCCGATCGAACTGGATGGGATTAACTGGTCGTTGATCTCCGAGATCGAGGAAGACGAATCCTATCGCGGTATGCGCAACACCATATCGCAGCTATTGTTGGTCTGGTGGGTGGGGTTCATGGTGTTGGTGTTTATCGCCTATGCCTTTGCACGACGCACCGAAAAGCCACTGCTCGCGCTGGTGAGAAATGCTCGCCGCCTCGCTGCCGGCAATTTTTCCGGCAGCATTCGCGAGGGTGCCGGGTCGCGTGAGATTCGTGACCTGGTGCGCTCCTTCAACAATATGGCGGCCCAGATCAGGGAGCGAACCGGCGCCCTGGAGTCGGCGCGCAACCGGGCTGAGCAGGCGTCATGGCAAGCGGACCAGGCCAGTCGCGCCAAAAGCGATTTTCTCTCCAAGATGAGCCACGAGTTGCGCACGCCGCTCAATGGTGTGCTGGGCTATGCCCAGATCCTCAAGCGCGATCACAACATCAACGAAAACCAGCGCGATACCCTGGACGCCATAGAAAATTGCGGCCAGCACCTGCTCGAACTGATCAACGACGTGCTCGACATCGCGCGTATCGAGAGTGGCAAGCTGGATCTCCACATTCGACCGGCCAACATGCATCAGCTGGTGCAGCGAGTGGTGGATGTAGTGAAACCCAGGGCCCTGGAAAAGGGGCTGGATTTCGAGGTCGACACCCGCGGCCTGCCCTATGCCATTTTTACCGACGCGATGCGCCTGCGCCAGATACTCATCAACCTGCTGGGTAACGCGATCAAGTTTACCGACGAGGGTTATGTCAGGTTGCGGGTCGAAAATGACACCGACGACAGTGTTTTGACCATTTATGTCGAAGACAGCGGCGCCGGCATTCCCGAGCATCGCCTCGACGAAATATTCGGACCCTTCGCCCAGACGATTTCCGGCAAGCGAGCCGGGGGCGCAGGCCTCGGTTTGGCGATATCCAAGCAGCTGGCCATTGCCCTTGGCGGCGAACTCCGGGCCCGCAGCAAGCCGGGGGAGGGTAGCGTGTTTTCCATCAACCTGCCGTACTCCCTGGCGGAAGATCAGATGTCGACGGCGCCGCCGCCGACCCGTGAAGTACCCAGCCTGCCCGCCGGCACCAGCTTCCGGGTGCTGGTTGCCGATGACAACGCGACTAACCGGGACATCATGGTGCAGCTGTTAAGGGATGCGGGCTTCGAAACTTTTCAGGCCGATGATGGCGAGGAGGTTCTGGAGATCGTTCACCGTGAGCCCCTCGACCTGATTCTGATGGATATTCGGATGCCGGTGATCGACGGGCTGACCGCATCGAGCAAGATCCGCGAGAATCCTGCCCACGACAATATCCGGATCATCGCCGTGTCGGCCACGGTGTTACCGGAAATGCAGGAAGAGATTATGCGGTGCGGCTGCGACGCCTTTATCGCCAAGCCGGTAGACGCCCGGGTTTTATTTGAGGAAATAGAAACCCAGCTGGGGGTGCAGATGGTGGCGAGCACCGGAGCCGAAAAGGCCGTCGGGGCCATTGCTTCGAGCGGCGATGATGCCGACCTGAATCTTGAGCCCGGTGAGGGGTCGGTGGAGCTGTTGCAGCAGATAAGCGAAGCCGCGGGTCTTGGTGACATAGCCGCCGTCAGGCTCTACCTGGGGGAGCTGCAACAGCTGCTGGGCGCCGAGCATAGTCTGGTCGTCAGCCTGCAGCGCATGAGTGACTCTTTCGAAATGCAGGCACTGGGTCGGGTGGTGCAGAGTGCGCTGGAGAAAATAGCAGAGGGTCAATCTTGAGCGAATCTGACGATACCGTGTTGCTGGTAGACGACAACCCGACCAATCTCGAGGTGTTGTACCAGACCCTGGACGGCCAGGGTTATCGGCTGCTTGCCGCGCGGGGTGGAGAGGCGGCACTCGCGATTATTCATGAGACCAACCCAACCCTGATCCTGCTCGA
The DNA here is from genome assembly GCA_024645065.1 of Cellvibrionales bacterium. Lineage (GTDB taxonomy): Bacteria > Pseudomonadota > Gammaproteobacteria > Pseudomonadales > JAHEGP01 > JAHEGP01. Next base: position 6,552 of record JAHEGP010000102.1, read on the forward strand.
CATCATGATGCCGGGGATGGACGGCTTCCAGGTCTGCGAGCGACTGAAATCGAATCCGAAAACCGCCGATATCGCGGTGATCTTTCTCTCGGCACTGGGCGATACCGACACCAAGGTGAAAGGTTTCGAGCTGGGTGCGGTGGACTATATTTCGAAACCGTTTCAGGCGGCGGAAATCGTGGCGCGGGTGGCAACCCACGTTAAAATCCGGCGCCTGGAACGGCAGTTATCCCATCGCAATATCGAGCTGGAGCGCGAAATCACGCGCATTCTGGCGACCATGCAGGAGGGCGTATTCGGGGTCGACATCAACGCCCGCATCACCTACGCCAATCGCGCTGCTGCTCAGCTCAGTGGCTGGGGCCAGGATGAGCTGGTGGGCCAGGCGGCGCTGACCACGCAGCTGCGGGCGGCGGACGGCTCACCCCGGTCCACCCAATCTGTCCCCTATCGCCAGGTGTTTGGTGAGGGACGCAGAATCGAACTGGAGTGCGAAACCATCTGGCGCAAGGACCAAAGCCAATTTCGCGCCTCGCTCAACTGCACCCCGGTGCTGGAGCGCGGACAGGTGCGCGGTGCCGTCATCGTGTTTCGCGACATCACCCAGCGCTTGCAGGCCGAGCTGGAGTTGCAGGAAACCCGGATGGAGTTGCAGAAGCAGCGCCAGCGTCTGGCTCATATCGAGCGTTTGAGTACCATGGGCGAGATGGCCGCGGGTTTCGCTCACGAAGTCAACCAGCCGCTGACAGCGATCGCCAACTATGCCAGCGTCAGCAGGCGGCTGGCGGAGAAGGAGCCAATCGAGCGGGAAAAACTCGATTCGGCGCTGGAAAAAATGCAAACCCAGGCGTTGCGCGCGAGCGAAGTGATCCAGCGATTGCGCAGCTTCGTCAGGAAGCCGAAAACCGGCCGGGAAATGCGCGATCCCAATGCGGTGGTCGAGGAAGTGATAGCGCTGGCTGAGGTCGACAGTCGCTACAACAGGGTGCCGATTCATTTTACCCCGGGGGTGAACGGCGTGCAGGTCTGTATCGACGACGTACAAATACAGCAGGTGCTGTTAAACCTGGTGCGCAATGCGATGGAGGCAATGGGCGCGACGCCGTACCGGGACGAGGGCGTCAATATCACAAGCTGTTCGCCGGCGCCGGGGGTTGTTCGCTTTAGCGTGGTCGATCATGGTGAGGGTCTGGCCGATGATGCCGAGGACCGGCTATTTCATCCGTTTTACACCACCAAGGATGACGGCATGGGGATCGGACTGTCGGTTTGTGCGACGATCATGCAGGACCATGGCGGTGAAATAGGTTTTCGCAGAAACGAAAATGGCGGCGCGACCTTTTTTATCGATCTCGCCGCCAAACCCTGTCCTGACACCGACAGCGTAACGCCGGGCCAGTAATGTGAGGTCGCTGTATTATCAGGCCTCGCTGACTTGCTCCTGGCGTATTTTCTCGTGAATTTCCTCGCGATGCACACTGATTTCCCTGGGGGCCTCAATGCCGATTCTCACCTGCCCGCCGCTGACGCCCAATACCGTAAGCTTGACATTGCCGCCAATGACGAGTGCTTCGCCCATACGTCTGGAAAGTACTAACATGCTGATAACTCCTGTATCGTCCTCGAAAATTTCAATGGCGAGTTTACGGACCAGGGCTCCCCTAGAGGTATGCGGTGTTGTGCTTAAGGTTTTTTACCTATTGTTGGTTCGGGTTAATCGTGAATCCCGCGCCGGGGCCCCGGCCACTCTACTGGAGCAGCTGGGCCGGGCAGTGGCAAAAAAACAACAGGCCATTGTGCAATCAGCTTGAACGAGCGCGGGATCAACGGGAGCAAAGTGTTAAACTGGGAGCCACGCAGGATTACTGGATACTGCTTGAATTTGAGGTAAACTGGCGCCAGCGCCGCAGGCGTGGTAAACCCTGGGAGTCCGGGAGAGGCCTGGTAATAATTTGAAATAAGTGCCGGGATGAACGGGATGAAAAAGAATCAATGAATGGCGTCACTTTTCAGTGACAGGGTTAGTTGGCTGGCAGCGGGGGCTTTTTCGGAGTGAACCTGCTCGGTCTGGGTATTGCCGTTCAGTGATGCATTAACGCGGAGCTTGAGGCGATCTATAACAATAGTCATGACATCGATAGTCTGGCTCACCTGATCCAGGGCTATCATAATGGTTTCAGCGTCATTCTGTGAGATTGTGGTCTTCTTCATTATGATGGCTTGCTCCAGTGCCTTTTTGTATTGCAAAAAGTATAGCAATGATAAAAATCGGGTAGCCGGGTAATTCGATACCGAATGCCGAAACTGTGAACTCGGCGCTGTCGTTCTACCTATTTTGCTGAGGGGAAAAATATGTATCTGTTAGCGATCGATCAGGGAACAACGTCATCGAGGGCGATAGTATTCAGTCGCGACGCTGAGATTCTCGGCGTGGGACAACAGGAGTTTCGCCAGTATTTTCCCCAGGACGGCTGGGTGGAACACGATCCGGAAGAAATCTGGCAGACGACCCTGGACTCGATTAGTGCGGCAATAACCAACGCCGCAATAGACCCCGCCGCCATTGCTTCGATCGGCATTACCAATCAGCGTGAAACCACCCTGGTCTGGGACCGCGCCACTGGTGAGCCGGTATATCCTGCAATCGTGTGGCAGGATCGTCGCACCGCTGCCCTCTGTGCACAATTGCGCGCTGACGGCGCCGAGCCCGAGGTGCAGGCTGTGACCGGCCTGGTGCTCGATCCCTATTTTTCGGCCACCAAGATTCACTGGATTCTCGAGAATGTCAGCGGTGCCCGAGGCCGAGCCGAGCGCGGTGAGCTGGCTTTCGGTACGGTAGACAGCTTTTTGTTGTGGCGTCTGACGGGTGGTCGCGAGCATAGCACCGACGCCAGCAATGCCAGCCGGACATTGCTGTTTGATCTTGAAAAACAATGCTGGAGCGAAGACATGCTTCGGCTTTTCGATATCCCGGCTGCCTTGCTGCCAGAGGTCAAGGATTGCAGCGACGATTTTGGTATCGCCCGCAGTGCTTCCCTGGGCGCTGATATTGCGATCGGCGGTGTGGCGGGCGACCAGCACGCGGCGATCGTCGGTGAGGCCTGTTTTGCGGCGGGCCAGGGTAAGAGCACTTACGGCACCGGATGCTTCATCCTGCTCAATACCGGGGACGAGCTCATACGCTCGCAAAACCGGCTGCTGACCACCATGGCTTACCGCCTGAAGGGTGTACCGACTTACGCCCTGGAGGGTTCAATTTTTATCGCCGGTGCCGCCATTCAATGGTTGCGCGATGGCCTGGGTATCGTGCAGAGCTCCCGGGACACCGAAGAAATCGCCCGCCAGCGCGAGAATTCCCGGGGTGTCTACATGGTGCCGGCGTTTACCGGGCTCGGGGCGCCGCATTGGGATTCGGATGCGCGGGGTGCACTGCTTGGCCTGACCCGAGACAGCGACGTGACCGATATCGTGATCGCCGCGCTGGAGTCGGTCTGTTACCAGTCGCGGGATTTGCTCGAGGCGATGAAGGCGGATCACTGCCGGCCGGAGGAGTTGCGTGTCGATGGCGG
>JAHEGP010000322.1 GCA_024645065.1 Cellvibrionales bacterium
CCAGGGATGGTGAAGCGTGCTTCGCCACCACTTGCCGGATAGTCGGCAAAGCCGCTGCCGGTATTACCCGTGTGCTTATTCGAGACAATAACGCCCCCGCTAAGGGCAGAATCCTCAGCTTCGACAAGCGCTGAAAAATCTGCTTTGGCTGGCTGGCTGTCGGCAGCGGTTTTAAAGCGGATAACGTAATTATGGGCGAGGCCGTTACCGACGAGATCCTTGACACCACCCTGTGGAAGCTTCAGTTCATATTCTGTATCCCGAGCCAGCGCAGTAATGGGCGCAAAATGGACGAGGGTATGGTTAATGCCGAAGTAGCCCTGCAGTATTTCTCCAGTCTGCAGGTTGCGAAGACTAAAGGTGTCACTACTTACCGAACGTAAATCAATCTGGTCACTAAACGACACGCCGATACGGCTGCTCGTGGGAAGGTTTTGAGCACCGTTTACCGGGTTGGCGTAAAGCACGCGAGGCGGTTTTGCGTCGGCTTGGGTATCGTGCACAGCCACGTAGGAACCGCGATCATGTTCGTCATCGGCGACAAAAAGCAAATTGCCAACCGGCAATGAAAACTGATCGTCTTCCTGAGCCAGGGTTGCAGGATTAGTGATTTTCCCCAGTTGAACGGGCTGGTTGATGTTGCTGATATCGTATTTGTACACGCCCCCATTGGGACGCAGGCCTCCCAGAAAAAGATGATCGTCGCCAAAGCTCATATATTCACTGGGCGGCCCTCCAACTGTGCTGACATGGGCGATATGATTGGGATCATCGACCACATTGAATATGGCGATATCCTGTTCGCAGAACATCCAGCGGCCATAAAACCCGGTGATATAGGACGTTCTGCCGCAGCTGGCCGTGTCCAGGGTAATCGGGTTTCCTGCGTCGCTGATATCAAGGGTAACTAAACTGCCGCTATTTTTCGGGGTGCCAAACGCGAGCAAATTGCCGATGGGAAATACCGGGCCTACTTTAATGTTATTCCAACGGTTATTGGAGACAGCGGCAAAATTGTTGGGGCTGTCGGGAGAAACGGCATCGATGGGATTGGCGGGATCGGTCACGTCGATGATATAAAGCCCGTTGTTCGTGGCGCCAACATAAATGTAATTTCCTTGCCACGCGAGCCCCCAAATTGCTCCGTCGACGTCACCGTAAAAAATGCCAGGAAGGTCTTGCGAAACGACATGGCTAACACCTGCGGCAATATCGCTTACGTCCCAGATATCGATTCCCTTGCCGCCGATGGTTACCATGTATTCCTTGCCATCAGGGTATTTTGCAAAGGAAAGGGTAAGGCCCTCCTGCTCCTGATCGTGCTGGTTGCTGATGTTCTCGGTGCGATAGGGGCTTGTCACTACCTGCAGAACAAGGGGGTTAAACGGATCACCCATATCCACAAACATATGGGTGCCGTTGCCGGCGACAACAAGGTATCCACCATGGGCGTGACTTTGATTTTGAAAACCCGTCCCGGAACCTTGTTTTAAATAGCTGTTATGGGTGGGCAGGTTTAGTAAGCTCGAAGGATAATTTTGGTTAGGGAAGTCGCCCCGGGCGAGAAAGGCAGCAAAAAAAACCAGCGTACCAAGACAGGCATTTTTCAGTATTGAATGTCGCTTCACTGGGTAAGAGCACATTGGGATGCTCCGTGTCTTATTATCGTTGGGATTTCCTTTCCAATATTACCAGTACCGGTATCTGGATCATGTGTCAAGCGCGACGCGGGTCGACCAGCCCGCCGACCGTCGCACCCAGTCAAAAAGTCTGCCCGACCATTGACTGTAACAATACAGCCTGATACGCTATATTGAAACACTGTAAAGATACAGTTTGTGCTGTCCAGGAGGGAATCATGAACGTTCAGGCTGAACACCTGTTGCAACGCGGCCCCGGTGTCACCCGCGCGCTGCTGCCGGCAATTTTCGCGATATTCAGCCAGTGGCGCCTGACCGGCGCCCAGCAGATGACTCTGTTGGGGCTCAGCAACGAGAAGACGCTGTACAACTGGAAAAGCCGGCCGGAAAAGGCGAAGCTGACCCGGGATTTACTGGAACGAACCAGCTATATCCTCGGGATCTTCAAATCGCTGCAGGTATTGTTGCCCGACCAGGCGCTGGCCGATGAATGGCTGGCAACCCCCAATGACAACCCGCTGTTCAATGGAACGGCACCGCTGGATCGGTTGCTGGCGGGGCAGGTGGTAGACCTGGCCGTAGTCAGGAATCTTCTGGATGCCCAGCGGAGCGGCTGGTGATCGATATAGCAAGCTTACCCGGCAGCGAGGTCAATGAAACGGTCTTTCGGGTCATTCTGGCGCGCTATCCGCAGGTCAGTCTGTTCGAGCGCGTCTCCAGTCCACAGGATTGGGACGTACTTTATGCTGTCGAGTCGCTGACCAACCCTCGCTTGCGCGATGCGGTGGGAGACATTCGTCTGGTGCCAGCCGAAGATCGCGTGTACGGCGATGGCGCGTCCTGGATCATGGCGGCTTTCACCCACCCACCGGTGGATGTGCGTGGCGGCCGCTTCAATCGGGATTTCGGACTCTATTATTGTTCGTCTGATGAGTCAGTGGCGATCGCTGAATCGTCTTTTCATCGAGCGCGGTTTCTGCGCGAGTCCAGAATCGAAAAGACAAGCCAGGAGCTGCGCGTGATTCGGGCGCAACTCGGTCCTGTTACCTTGCGCGATGTCCGACACCTTTGGGGGCATGCTATCTATGATCCCGATGATTACCGCGCAGCGCAGCAGCTCGGCCACGCCTTGCGGGACGCCAAAAGCTTCGGCATTCACTACCACAGCGTAAGGGCAGACGGCGACTGCTACGGGGTGATGCGCCCGAAGGCGGTGTCGGATGCCGTTCACTGGCGCTACCTGCGTTATCACTACGCCCAGGGGGCAATCCAGGACGTCGAATGGCTGGATGGCAGTCGCCGGAATGTCATCGCATAGTCCGATTTATCGGTCAGAGAAATCGTCGGCGCACAGGATACTGGCCTTTAGGGCAAACTAAAATTGCCTTCAGCAATAGCCCGGAGTAATGGGGCGAGCAATTTTTTCCCCTCGTCCGAGGTCGTGTTGCTCCACTTGGCCCA
>JAHEGP010000103.1 GCA_024645065.1 Cellvibrionales bacterium
ATTTGCGGTAAACTCTTTCATGCCTGCCCTCCTCAATGTGGCTCTGCCACCGGTTCTTTGTTCAACGCCAATGGTAATCCACGAGCGTTGAGGTTGGGCAGGTCAAAACATCATGTCTAGCCGTTGTTCGCGCAAACAACGGGTCACCCGTTCGCCAGGCCCCACGGACTGCCTTGCGCACCGGGCTACGATTTTTTTTCGTTTTCATCCGGCGGCACCAGCGCCAGTACCGTCCAACCCGCGCTGATGGGCGGTTCTGAGGTGTCGGTAAAGGCCCTCAGGTTGCCTTCGGCGTCGACACCGAACAACAAAATCGACTGCTTCTCCTTCTCGGCCTGATAGGCGTCGAAGGTAAACTCTTCCGTGATAAGGGTGGCTTTGATTTCCGCACCCTGGGCGATCAGGCTCGAGAGCTTCTGCAGACTTACATCGTCCCCAAACAGGCGTGGAACACGATATTTCTCCACAACTCGCTGCTTTTCGGTCGCGTCTCTTTCCCGGGCGTTGAGCAGGGTGAAAACACGCCTCTGCCCAAATTCCACCCGATATTTCATGCAGGCCAGGGTGTTGAGCTCAGGGCGTCTGGACATCGCCAGCAGGCGACCGATACCCGCCAGTTCCAGATGTTGGTCGGCATGGGCGGAAACCGGGTTGCCATAGTAAGTCTCGAGGCCTTCCATCCTGGCTGCCTGTAACTCGGACCAGGTGGTGTCGGTAAGTTTTACCCTGAAACCCTGTTCCAGCAGCGCCTTGCCAATAGCCCTGGCGACGGAGTTGGCGCCGACGATCAGTACACCTTTGGGCTCGGCTTCCATTAGGCCGAGTAGTCTCGCCATCGGGCCCGCAGTGAAGCTTTGCAAGACCACGGTGAACAGGATAATGAGAAATGCCAGGGGCACCAGTAACTGGGCGTCAGTATAGCCGGCACTCTGTAAACGCTCGGCAAACACCGAGGAGACCGATGCGGCGACAATGCCCCGTGGTCCAACCCAGGATACCAGCGCCTTTTGTTGCCAGCTGTAGCCACCGCCCGCCATGGCAGCCCAAACCACAACCGGGCGGGCCAACAGCACCACCCCCAGCACTGCTATCCCCTGCCAGCCCGTGGCGAGGATGTCAGCCGGGTTAAGGCGAGCCCCCAGGACAATGAACAAGGCCGAGATGATCAGGATCGACAGGCTTTCCTTGAAGCTGAGGATCTCGCTCACATCGAGGTCCCTGGCGTTGGCTAGCCAGATTCCCATCACGGTAACGGCCAGCAGGCCGGATTCATGTGCGACGTATTCGCTGATTGCAAAAGCCATCACCACCACCGAAAGGGTCACTACATTGCGCAGGTATTCCGGTATCCAGTGGCGGCGGAGGGCAAAAGCCAGGGCCGCTCCCGCGGCTACGCCGGCAAAAAAGCCAACCGCGATGCTGCGGACAATGATCAGGGAGGAGGCATCGCCGGCAATGATCACCTGGTAGACCAGTACCGCTAGCAGGGCACCTACCGGGTCAATCAGGATGCCCTCCCAGCGCAGAATCTGGCTGACTTCATCGGTCGCGCGCATGGTGCGCAACAGGGGGTTGATGACGGTAGGACCGGTGACCACCATCAGGGCGGCAAACAACAGGGCGAGGCTGGTCGATAAATCGGCCAGCAACCAGCTTCCGGCCGCGATGAGTATCCAGTTGAGTAATGCACCCCAACTCACCAGGTTGGTCACGGCAGCGCCGTGGCCCCGCAGGTCGGCGAATTTGAGTGTCAGGCCGCCCTCGAACAACACCACGGCCACACCCAGCGATATCATCGGGAACAGCAATTCGCCAAACACCTCATCAGGCTTTAGCAAGCCGGTTACCGGCCCTACTACAATGCCAATGACCAGCAGGGCGAGTATCGATGGCAGGTTGAGGCGCCACGAAAGCCACTGGGCAGCACTGCCCAATACAATGATGCCGGCGAGGACAAACAATAGTTGTTCGGTCATAACTGTGCCGATAATTTTTGTTAGCGATCAGTTTACGGGAAAAGCCCGGACTTTCCCCGGTCTGTCGACGCCACCTGGGCGCCGACGCCTACAGTTTGCCTGAGTTTTGCCGGCAGATCACTGTATCACTGACGATGCCCGGTCGTTGGGGTCGCCAATTCCCAGGCCAATGATCGAGCCGAGTGGCACCAGGAGTGGAGTGGCTGGAAACGGGTGCCGGGCAGAAGCTACCCATCAGACGATGCCACCAGCAGCGTGACGCTAAAGCTGCCCCACAGTCCCAATGCGTTTCGACCGCGGGCTAATTTGGGTTACAATTCCGCTCCGCTGTGTGAAGGCCAGAAAATTCCACCTGAAAATTGCCTCTGGGGATTGCCTGTACTACTGTTTATGTGTACAGTATATCTCGAGACCTGACCTGCTTTAAGTCGTAAAACCGGTGCCGTCGTGATCCGGGGAACGCCGACTCATGCGCTCAACGCCGACTCATGCGCTCATAGATGGTCGCCGGGGATGGCAAATCGGGAGACCTGTAAGGCGGGCCATAGAGCTGAAACAGGTGTTCCCGCCGGCGCTGCTTTAGGGCACCGGCATGGGCCTGGCATCAAACATCAAAGGCACGGCTCGTTGCATGGGTGAGATGACTGGACGACACGATACCCCCTCACGGAGATTGACGAATGGATCAGAACAAGCAAAAAGCACTAGACGCAGCACTTGGCCAGATAGAGCGCCAGTTTGGCAAGGGCTCGGTAATGAAGCTGGGCGAGGCGGCGAGGGAGGCTATCCCCGCAATTTCGACGGGCTCGCTCGGCCTCGATATCGCCCTCGGCGTTGGTGGGCTGCCGAAGGGTCGCATCGTCGAAATTTACGGTCCGGAGTCTTCCGGCAAGACCACGCTTACCCTGCAGGCCATCGCTGAATGCCAGAAGCAGGGCGGGAACTGTGCTTTTGTCGACGCAGAGCACGCGCTGGATCCTTCCTATGCAGAGAAGCTCGGTGTCGATCTCGATCAGTTGATCGTATCCCAGCCCGATACCGGGGAGCAGGCACTCGAAATAGCCGATATGCTGGTTCGGTCCGGGGCTATCGATCTTATCGTTGTCGATTCGGTCGCGGCTCTGACTCCCAAGGCGGAGATTGAGGGCGAAATTGGCGACAGCCACATGGGTCTGGCTGCACGCATGATGAGCCAGGCGATGCGGAAAATGACCGGCAATATCAAAAATGCCAATTGCCTGGTGATTTTCATCAACCAGATTCGAATGAAAATCGGGGTCATGTTCGGAAATCCGGAGACCACCACCGGAGGTAATGCGCTCAAGTTCTACGCGTCGGTAAGGCTGGATATCCGCCGTATTGGGGCGGTTAAGGAAGGCGATGAAGTGGTGGGTAACGAAACCCGGGTGAAGGTCGTCAAAAACAAGGTTGCGCCGCCGTTCAAGCAGGCCGAATTCCAGATTCTTTACAACAAGGGGATCAACCGGGCCGGTGAGGTGATCGATCTTGGTGTCAAATTGGGCCTGGTTGACAAATCGGGCGCATGGTATGGCTACAACGGTGACCGTATCGGCCAGGGCAAATCCAATTCCTGCCGTTATCTGGCAGAGAATCCCGAGGTTATGCAGGAGATTGAATTGGCTATCCGTCAGCAACTTCTCAGCGTACCTGATCCCAAGGCCGGTAAGCAGGCCGATGTGCTCGAGGAATCTGTCGAGTCCTAGTCGGCAGCTCGACCGGGATGCGTGGGGCCGAAGATAGAGGGCCCGGTGATATTCGCCGGGCAGCCATCGACCTTTTGGCGCGGCGTGAGCACAGCCGGCAGGAGTTGTGCAGCAAACTGAACCGGCGTTTCCCAGACAGTGATGCAATCGCCGAGCAACTGGATGCTCTCGCAGTCGCGGGTCTGCAAAGCGACCGACGGTTTTGCGAGGTATTTGTCCGCTCGAAGTGGCAGCAGGGGCAGGGGCCTCAGCGCATCCGGCGGGAACTCGAGCAGCGGGGTATCGGCGGGGCGCTGCAAAGGGAGCTGCTCTGGGAAGCGGGCATCGATTGGCATGCCAGTCTGCAGGAACTCTACCAGCGCAAGTTTGAGGGCAGGGCGGCACATGACCAGAAAGAACGGGCAAGGCGAATGCGATTCCTGCACTACCGGGGTTTCGGGTTCGATCTGATCCGACAGGTGATGGCCGACGATTGCTGACGGACCGGAATTGTGTGGCGAGCTCTGATTGCAAGCGCCGGAATTATCATCCGGGTGCCCTGGGGCTGGCGCCCCGGGGGCGGCACCTCGCTGGCAAGCGCCGTTTTTTCGCTGGGTGCAAGTAGGTCTAAGGAAGTCTCCAGGGCGCCCCTGTAGAGCAAGAGTTATGGATGCCAAAAGCGTGCCAGGAAAGCCCCCGGAGAGCTGCGGCGCTGGCGATCTTTCCACGGTCGGGTCACGTTGCTGCTGCCAGGGCTCCCGGTAGCCATCGACTCCCGGGAGGTTTTTTTGCGTGTTAGGTCCTGCTCGCCCTTGCTGTTGCGGGGTAGTGAACCAGAAAATGCGGTCGATTCGCGGGGATCGACCCGGGCCCGCAGACGTCATTGACTGAAATGTCAGGTGAGATCTGCTATAAGCCGTCGAATTTTTTAAATTCGGAAGAATTCTACAATCCTGACGCTACAATATAAGCATTCCAGATAAACCCAAAGGCACAGGCGGTAACGTTTACCGCTGCAGGAGAATTTTGTAATGCCCCAGGAGATTAACCCCGGTTTATGGCTAGCGTTCGTCGTCACCCTGTTGTCACTGGCTGCTTGTGGCGGCGATGCCCCGGGTGATTCAAAGGCCGGTGCGAACCAGCAGCAAGCGGCAGCGGTGGCTGCGGCCGCCTCCCGCGGTGGTGCGGCTATCTGGGAGAGTTGTGCCAGCTGTCACGGCGACCAGGGCCAGGGTTTGCAGAGCCTGAACGCTCCCTCGCTGGTCAACCAGGACGCCTGGTACCTCAAGCGCCAGTTGCTCAATTTCAAGGCCGGGATTCGCGGCGCCGCAGACGGCGATGCCCAGGGTGCCCGGATGATGGCGGTGGCCCAGGGCTTGCCGGATGAGGCTGCTATAGACGCCGTGGTTGATTATATCGACACCTTGCCGGATGTGCCGCCGGTAACCACGGTTGAAGGTGAGCCAGCCAAGGGCCGCGACTACTATGACATGGTTTGCGGCGCCTGCCATGGGCCAGGTGCCAGGGGCAATGTATTGTTGAACGCTCCGCGCCTTGCCGGTATCGACGACTGGTATCTGGTGGCGCAGTATCGCAATTTCGGCAGGGGCTACCGGGGTAGTCACAGCGATGATAAATACGGCAAACAGATGCAGATGATGTCCGGGGTCCTGCCGGATGACACGGTGATCAATAACGTCGTTGCCTACATCCAGGCCCGGGCGACTGGTGTTGAATGATGGCCAAAGCCCTGGCTAGCTTGATGGCCGCTGCGCTGCTGGGTCTGGTGACTGGTGGCGCCGCCGTTGCGGCGGCATCCGGTCCGCAAGCTGATCGGCATTGGCAACTGGCACAGCATTGCCCCGCGGGTTTCGTTGCTGACGAGGCGCAGCGCTGTCGCTTGCGCACCCTTTACCGTGGGTATTCCTCTATCCAGAATTCCGGAGTCGGTGGCTTGAAAACCGGTTTACCCGTCATAAGGGATGGTTTCACGCCCCAGCAGATCGACCTGGGTCGGCTGCTGTTTTTTGACCCCGCCTTATCCGCCGATGACACCGTCGCCTGTGCCAGTTGCCACAACCCTGACCAGGGTTTTTCGGATGGGCGTGCTCATAGCACGGGTATTGGTAATAGATCGGTCCAGCGCTCGGCCCCCAGTTTGTGGAACGTGGGCTTACAGCAACGTTTCATGTGGGATGGCTCCAAGGCCAGCCTGGAGGAACAGATGCAGGGGCCGTTGTTTGCCGATAACGAAATGGGGACTACCCCGGAGCAATTGCTGCATACCCTGCGGGCTATTCCAGGCTACGTCATGCTCTTCGAGCAGGCTTTTGCTGCCACCCCGATTACACTGCAACAAATCTATAGCGCGATCACCGCCTTTGAGACTTCGCTGATATCCCTCAATAGTCGCTACGATATGTACGCCCACGGTTTCCACGAGGCATTAAGTGAGCCGGAGATCGAGGGGCTGAACGTCTTTCGGTCTTTTGTCGCCCGCTGCGCCGAGTGCCATACTCCGCCACTATTCTCGAATCAGCAGATTGCGGTCATTGGAGCCCCGGAGCCCGATGGCCTGCCGCTGGATATAGGCGCCCAGGGACCAACGGGTGACCCGAAGCTGCGCGGTGGTTTCAAGGTGCCGTCACTACGCAACGTCGCATTGACCGCTCCCTATATGCACTCGGGGCGCTTTGCAACCCTGCGAGAGACGGTCGGCTTTTATACCGGGGGTCGTGGCCATGCAGTGCCGGAGGGAGAAAATATCTATCTCCATTGGCATATCTGGGAGCCCCGGCTGAGCGACGCAGAGCTGGATAGCCTGGTCGATTTTTTGCACACACTCACCGATGAGGGTTACAAACCCCGAGTCCCCGAGGCTGTGCCTTCCGGCCTGGCTCCCGTGACGAACCCGCTTGAATTGGTACAGGAGAGTCATCCATGAAATCCCTGAAGTATCTGTTGTTCACGGTGTTGTTAATACCGGCCTGGTCATGTCTTGGGGCCGAGATCGCGGTCAGGGACGGGGAGTCTATCCAGGATGCCGTCACGAAAGCCGAACCCGGCGACACCATTCTGGTGTATCCCGGCAGTTACAAAGAGAGCGTCTACATTGACAAGGACAACATCACCCTGCGCGGCGTAGTGCAGAAGGGCAAGTGGCCCGTGTTGGAAGGCGAGAAGTTGCGCAATGACGCGATCCTCTACTCGGGTAACGGCATTACCATTGAGTGGCTCAAGATCGTTGAATACAAGGGCAATGCCATTATGGGGCAGTCCGGCAACAACTATGTGATCCGCAATAACTGGGTGATTGACGCCGGGGTGTACGGTATCTTTCCGCAGTTCGGGGTCAATGGCCTGATTGAATACAATGTCCTCAGCGGCATTGAAGATGCAGCTATCTATGTCGGCATGTGTGATAACGTCGATGTGCGCCACAATGAGGTGTTCGACAGCGTAGCGGGTATCGAAATCGAAAATACACGGCACGCACTGGTGGAGAACAACTATGCCCACAACAACACGGCGGGAATCCTGACCTTTATTACCCCCGGGTTGCCCATCAAGACAACCTATGATGTGATCATTCGCGACAACTTCATCGTTAACAACAACACGCCGAACTTCGGCGCGCCCGGCTCCATCGTGTCCGGGGTTCCGGTCGGTACCGGCGTCCTGATCATGGCTGCTGACGATGTCGTTATCGAGGGCAATATTATCTCCGGCAACAACAGTTTCGGGCTTGTGATCACCGACCTGTCTTTCATTACCAATGTCTCCAGCGATCCGGAATCCGAGCCCAACCCCGATAATATTCAGGTGCTGGATAATTTTATGATTAACAACGGCAACGACCCGGTGGCCGAGGTCAGGGCACTGATGGCAACCCGGCTCAGCACAACGGGGCCGGATATTATGGCCCTGGGGACTGCGGGAGAAGAAGATAACTGCCTGCTGAACCAGCAGGCCTATCGAACCTACGGCACTAAAAAGTGGGGGGTCTGCGATCGAACAACGACTGCCGACATTGTGAGTTACCAGCTACCGGAGCCGGCACCCGCACGGCTGATCGAGAATGACCAGGACCGTGCCGCACATCTTTACAACGGTATCTGCGCTGGCTGTCACGCCTACAACCTGCGCATGATAGGACCGGCAGCGATGGTGATACAGGCGCTCTATCATGATGACCCAGAGGGTCTGGCGGAGTTTATTGCCAAGCCGGCCAAAATCAGGCCCGACTACCCCGAGATGCCGCCCCAGGACTACCTGTCCCCCGAGCTGCGCCTGAAAGTGGCCGAATACATGCTCAAGCTGGAAAAATAGTCCTGACCTGCGGACCGTCACGGCTGCCCGGCCCGCGCTGGGCAGCCTTTTTTTATGCGCAGAGCCGCATGCGGCTTTATCCGGGAAATGAATCCCGAGCCTGGATCAACACCTGCCAAAGTTTTGGAGTTACACTAGGCATGATGCAAGCAGGTACATTCAGCTAAACCACAAGGAGGATCGCAGTGTTTGATCGAGGGATGAAGTACACATGGCTGGCGCTGTTGCTGGGTTGCGGGCCCACCGTGCTGGCGCAATCCATGGCGCAGGAGGATTTGCTCAACCAGGCGCAAACTCTTGCCAGCGATTTCCAGAAAAACCTCAAAGGGGCGCTGACCCAGGCGATGGCCAGTGGCGGTCCAGTGAGCGCGATCGATGTCTGTAAACTCGATGCTCCCGCGATTGCCGATGAGCTCTCCAGCGAGGGTTGGGTGGTGGCGCGAACCGCATTGCGGGTGCGCAACCCGGCCAATGCCGCTGACGACTGGGAACGCAGCAAGATGGAACAGATGCAGCGGCAGCTCGATGCCGGCAAAACACCGGCAGAGCTGATAGTTGCCGAGGTCCGCAACACCGGTGACGGAAAGGTTTTTTCCTATATGCAGCCGATCATGACCGCCAAGTTGTGCCTCACCTGTCACGGTTCGCAGTTGGCGCCGCCGGTTGCCGAGGCCTTGGCCACACATTACCCGGATGATCAGGCAACTGGTTTCAGCGAGGGTGAGCTGCGAGGCGCGTTTTCCTTCGCCAAGGCATTGCCTGTCGAATAGACGCTGGCAATGCCTGGCTGCATACATGAAATGGCGGTGCTGCTTGTTAGCGCCATCATACCGCTATTTTGGCGAGGCGCCGTCAATTACGGATGCTTTCGATGATCGAGTGGGCAAAGCGCTCAAGTTCCCCCTCCTGGCGCGGGAAAGCCGGCGCCTGTGATGACAGTATCCGCTCCAGCGACGGTTGCCAGTTGCCGCCCAGAAAGTCCTCCAGCGACAGCGGGTGATACGGGATATAGCGCCCGGTCGCCTCGGCCAGAACCGGCGCCTCGCGGTTGTCGTTGCGGGTAATGCCGACCATTCTGCAGGCATTGACAACAAACTCTGCACAGGTTCCATAGCCGGGTTTGACGATCCCGACATCAGCGGCGGCAACCAGGTCTTCAAAGCTGATGCCGGGCCCGAGATCAAATGGTACCGGGATGAGCTCGGCTTCAGGGGTATCAATAGGTAAATCACCAACCACCAGGAACCTGTAGTCGCCGCAGCCAGCAACGCAAATACCCCCGATGTCTGCAGCCTGCCATCCGCCGACTGCCACCAGTACCAGCGGCCGCTGGTCATCGCCAATGCCGAGGCGTGAGAGCGTGTCCTTGCGTGACAGGCGCGAGCGGCGCCCTATGAGTGGTGCCTCCTGTATCCGTTCGAAGGGGTGTTGCAGGGCGTGAAACGGGAGCCTGAAATACATCGCCGCGCTGCGGTATTGCTCGCGCATGACCCCGAGGTAGCCCATCAGCTCCGGCCGTTCCGCAAACAGCGGCTCCAGTATCCAGTCCCAGCTGAAATTGCCGATTACCGCGGCTGGCAGTCCCAGCTCGGCTGCCGCCGCAACGGGGATTGCGGCAACGTCAGAGAGCACGGCATCGAATCCCCGTGCTTCCAGAAAGCTGGCTTCACTGGCAACGCGCTGTTCAAGTTGCCCTGACAATTGCCGGTAGCGGGATCGTGTTTGTGCAGCGTCCAGCTCAAAGCAGCTTCGCTGGATCAAACCGGGCTCGTAGTCCTGCTGTCGCAGGTCGAGTTTTTGGATGGCGCAGGACGTCGCAAAACGCTGCATCGCGTCGGCGGGAACCGCGGTTGAAAAAGTGATATCGATGTGTGGGGAGTGGCGCTGCAACAGGCCGGCTATAGCGCAGGCCCGGGTTGCATGCCCAAACCCGTGGGCAGTGATAGCGTAGAGTACTTTCATAGCAAGCTTCTGATATGTTGTGACCTGTCAAACGATACCATTATTCTTTCATGTTTTTTCTCTTCATAAGCCCTTGGGGCAGAACAGAGGCAGCGCTAA
>JAHEGP010000104.1 GCA_024645065.1 Cellvibrionales bacterium
CCCCTTGCTCACTACCGTGACAAACTGACTCGGGTCCGGGGCCAGGCACGAGGCCTTTCGAATCGCCGGCAGCGCCTGACAAACGTCGCACTAAAAGTGATAGCGCCCGCCAAAACCCACACTTTCCACCAGCTCTGCGGTATAAAAACGTGAGTACTCGAGATATATCGACCAGTTGGCTCCTATATTGACAGAGCCGCCCAGCGAACCATAGAAGTTGAAGCCGCTGTCATCGTCCTTCTTGCCACCGACTGAAGTTACGATTTTCGAACTGACATCGTAATAGGCCAGCCCAGCCCTGGCATAGAAATCAATAATCCAGACCGGCAATCGCGGCACCAGGGCCACCCCGGTGACCCAGCCCTCATATTCCGCTTTTCCGGTAACCGGGCCCACTGTTGCCGAGTCGCTGAACTCTCCAAGGTGGTAGATGCCGAATTCAGTGGCCATAAATCGGTTGTATCGATAACCGAGGTTGAAGTGCGCAGAGGTCGCCTTGTCGTCGATCTGCGACACATCCACCTCCGAGTCCTGCAGGCCAAACCCGATATACATGCCGTTATTGATATCAGCACCTAGCGGCGCCGACGCCAACAGCAGTAGACCTGTCACGAGCCCGGAAATCGGGTTTTTCTTCATAATGCCTCCGTCAATAGTGCCACTCGGGTGATTCAATCATAGCCGCGCCAAGCTTACGAGAGGCTCCAGCCTGCGGCAACAGTCTTTTCCAGGCAGGTGCCTCCCACCCCGGACGATTTCCCGGGGTCGCATCGATAATCATGCTCGGCAGTGCTCATGGTGCCATCAGCGCAAACCGCGCCTGATAATGGATCAGCGGCTACTGCGCCGCGGGGAATCGCCGCAATAACTTCCTGGTCGAATCGCTGACTTCGGCTGCCAGCCTGGCCGGGCTGGCCCCGGGGTCATCAACCAACTTACTGGCGCGACTCTCCCATACGATGCGCTTGCTGCCGATATCGTAAACACTCAGCTTGAGATGACCGAACTCCTGGTAACCAAGGGTGCGATGGGTATAAAACCGGCTGCTCACTTCGTACTCTGCATTGGGACCCGCCATGATGCGCTCGGCCTCATCAGTGGGTGACAACAGACCCGGCAAACCCACCGCCGATTCGCCGCCAATGCGGTAGTCGACTGCAAAGTGCGCCAACCCGGGGTCCATTCGATATCCATGGGCCGCCAGGGTCGCATCGAGTTGGGCGCGCAACGCCCGGTCAATGGCCACCATGGACCTGCCGGCTTCACCATCGGGCAAAGGGGGACTGGCCCAGCGATAATAGCGCCAGCCCTGTTGCAGGCGCTCAAAATCGTCTGCCTGCCAGGTTTGAGTCCGGGTAGATAGACAGCCGGACACAAGCAGAATCACCCAGACATACCCTACCACTCTGCGAACCATTGCCAATCAACCGCTGCCATGCACCTGAGGAACTGCATTATCCCAGAAACCGCAGGCAAACTCTTTGAAAATCATTAAGTGCCTGACATTTATACAAAAAAACACGCACTTTTGCGCACCCTTTGGGTGATTCCCGAGACCCTGCACGGCTGCTCGAACATCCCAAAGCGGCGGAGCGTCATTATCACTCCTGGCAAGAACCATGCCTGATGCGACCCAGGCCATTGCCTGCGAGTGAAGCCCTGTCTGCCACTGGGGGATTTGCCGATAATTTCGCGCCAAACTTCGGTTTCCAGGATTATAAATGACATCCCCGGCGAAGGCAGTCATCGACTACCGGGACAGATTCAAGGTGCTACAATTAGGCTCAAGACGGGGCATGCTGCAGGCCAGAAAGCCACCATAAAGGCTTGATCACGCTGGGAATGGAAGAGAAAAAATCGCCAATTAAATCGCTTCGCTGCTTGAAAGAGTCTGGTCTTTTTTGCTGCATTGCCAGGCTGCCGTCTGCCAATCAGGCACTCGAGTAAGGACTCGCGGACACCGTAAATGGAACAAAATTATAACCCGAACAAGCATCTCCAGCAGTGCGAGCAATTGACGCAGGACTTTTGTCGGCAATTGTTACAGCAATGCTGGCACCTGCTGGAGGGTCGCCTCGACCGGCAAGCCCGGCAATTGGACGACGAGCAACAGCGCCACCGGCATAACCTGAAAATGGACAGCGTTCGATCCAGGGCAGAGCAGGTTGGCGCCAGTATCAACCGCCACAACCAGCAGAATTTCGCCAGTTTTAGAGAACTGTTGCCACTGGCGACTGAAGCCACTAACAATGGCCTGATGCCCACAAGCCCCGCCAGGCAACAGGATTCCCTGGCCATAAATCGGGTCATTCAGGACAGCCTGCACAAACAGCAACCCGCCCTGCGCCAACTGAACCAGCGCCTTGCCCTGCTGCGCGGTGGACAACGCTGCGAGGACAGGAATAATCCGCTGGCGCCTGCTGCATTGTGCCTGGCTTTTCAGCACGCCGTGCGCCAGTCGGATATTGAGGTTCGCCTGCGCCTGACGCTGTACGATATTTTCGGCAGCTTGCTAGCTGAGCAAATCGACCGCTTTTACCATAAGGTCAACCAGTACCTGATTGCCAGCGGGATTCTTCCCAACCTGTTGCCATCCAAGCGCAGCATCAGCGACACCATCGGCAGGTCCCGCGGAGCACTCGTCACCGCGCCCGGTGAAGCCGGGACAGCAACTCCCGGCGAACAGCGGCTCGCACAGATCAACAGCCTGTTGCCGCGGCAAATGGAATTGACGGCTGCCCTGCGCAATGCCATCGACATGGCGAAAAAGTCTCCTGAAGAGCTTTACCTGAACGCGTGCAGCTTGTTACAGCGTCAAATCGTGGAGCACGTTAATTTTGAACGCGACCAGCTTATCGACCCGGAATCGACCAAACGGCAGTATTACAAATACCTGGTAGCGCAAATGCGCCAGCACAAGACCGGGGCAGACCCCGACAAACTGCTGGCCATTGAGCTGCTCACTCGTTTCTTCGCAACACTAACCAATGACAACAAGTTGCCCCTCGAGCTGCGCTGCCTGCTGAGCTACCTGCACGCGCCCGGCATCAAGCTGGTAATCAACGACCACCGGTTTTTCAGCTCGGCCAGCCACCCGGCCCTGCAATTGATCGACCTGATGCTTGAGACTGGCAAGCTGTGGCTGCTGAGCCAGGCTGAGGACGAAATCCTCGTCGAAGCCATGCGCAGTGTAGTCAATATCATCGCCTGCGAACCGTCCGTTACCGAGCACAGCTTCAGGTCGGGATTGATGGAATTTGAACAATGCCTTAACCATATTCAGCAGCGAGCAGACCGATGCGAGCAACGGGAAGTCCAGGCACAGTCGGGCATGGAGCGACTGGACCAGGCCAGGTCCCGCGCCCGACAAGAGGTACAGTCGGTGATGTCGCACTATCGTGTAAATGGCGAAATTCTCGACCAGCTCAGCGGCAGTTGTATCGACTTCCTGGCCTTCATCCTGCTGCAACACGGTGAAGGTCGCCACTGGGTGCAGGGACAGCACCTGCTCAAGGGCATCGCATTGAGTGTCCAGGGACAGCTACCACGCCAACAATTGGTGCAGTTCCAGCGCGGGCAACAGCGGCTGTACAATGCCGTTGCCCGTGGCCTGGAAGAAAGTGGTTACCGGGGCATGCTGGCAAACGATTTGCTGGCTTCGCTCAGTCAGGCCCAACAACGATTGATAGCCGAATTCGCTGTAACAGATACACCTGTGCGCAACCCGACTAAAACTCGGCCTGGTTACGGCTTTCACTTGCTGCAACAACTGCAGGTCGGTCACTGGTATCAGTTTCACGACCGGCCGCGCAGTGGGCCGATACTGCTCAAGCTGGCCTGGTGCAGCGAGGGTTGGACCAGGGTACTGTTTGTCGATGCCAGTGGTACCAGGCGCCGACTGGAATATGCCGACACATTGGCACAGTCTCTGCAGCGCAAACAGGTGCTATCTTTTGGCGCTAACCCCACCCAATCCAGCGACACAGTGCTGGACGCCGTTTTGCATCAGCTTCGGCTGGACGCCCTGCGCAGGAAATTTTCCAGCCAGAGGGTCCGCACCGGCCGCCCCGAATTGAAGATTTGCTAGGAGTCTGTCGGACTTAGACTGATTCTACTGCGGCGGCGGGACACCGGCCCATTTTGACGCGATTTCTCGTTACATAGCCCCACTATGCGCCTCAAAATCGCGTCAAAATGTACTCGCTTTCCCACTCGCCTCGCTACGAATCGCCAAGTCCGACAGACTCCTAGCGCCTGGATTCCCGGCGGTGCATAAAGGCCAGGCGTTCGAGCAGATGCACATCCTGCTCATTTTTCAGCAGCGCGCCGTAAAGCGGGGGAATCGCCTTGCTGGCATCCTTGTCCTTGAGTATCTCGTCGGGGATATCATCCGACATGAGCAGCTTCAGCCAATCAATCAACTCGGAGGTAGAGGGCTTCTTCTTCAAGCCCGGCACGTTGCGCACATCAAAAAATACATCGAGGGCATCCCGCACCAGCTGCTGTTTTATCCCCGGATAATGCACTTCAATTATCTGGCTCATGGTGTCGCGATCGGGAAAGTTGATGTAATGAAAGAAACAGCGGCGCAGGAAAGCGTCCGGCAGCTCTTTTTCGTTGTTGCTGGTGATAAAAACGATCGGTCGTTGCACGGCCTTGACTGTCTCGCCGGTTTCGTAAACAAAAAACTCCATGCGGTCGAGCTCTACCAGCAGGTCATTAGGGAACTCGATATCGGCCTTATCGACCTCATCGATCAGCAGTACCGCGGGCTCCTCAGACGTAAACGCGTCCCACAATTTGCCTCGCCTGATATAGTTTGCGATATCGTGCACCTTGGCATCGCCCAGCTGGGAATCGCGCAGACGCGATACCGCATCGTACTCATACAGTCCCTGCTGCGCCTTGGTAGTCGACTTGATGTGCCACTGAATCAAACGCAGACCCAGGGATTTAGCCACTTCCTCTGCTAACAGGGTCTTGCCGGTTCCCGGCTCCCCCTTGATCAACAGGGGGCGCTGCAGGGTTACAGCGGCGTTGACCGCCATCTGCAAGTCTTCGGTTGCAACGTACTGCTCGGTGCCTTCAAAACGCTTCATGGCTGAATCCTGTTGAAAATAGACCGAATGAGCCCATCCGGTGCAGCGGTGGCAGCATTATAAACAGTTTTATCGGTGCCGGGCGACCGCGCGGCCAGCACTAGGAGGCTGCCTGGCGGCGTCTCGACCACTGCACAATGGCACCGGCGAGCAGCACCGCGGTCGACAGCACGAATGCCGATACCAGCGGCCAATAGCCGTCTCGCGCTGCCGCCATTCCCTCACCCAACACCGTGAAAAGGGTGACAAGCCACGCTGGCGCCAGGTAGGTGTGTTCGACGTCGGCATAAGCCGGCACAAGCAACAACACCATCACCCAGACCCTGAACAACCTGGCCAGCAACACCGGCTTCCAGGATGCGCTGGCCCACCAGCAAAGCGCGACCAGGATCAGGCTGGCGGTAATATAAGCCGTCCAGGCCAATTGCAAAGGTTCCATGATCCGTTACTCCCTGCTAGATTCTGCCAACGAGGTAATGCCTGCCGCCAGGCTCACTCTACCCAATGGATGATATGTTCATCGAGACCATCCGGATGAACAAATTCACCCGACAGCGTTCGGCCGCGCACCGACAGCCCCAAAGCATGGACCTGCTCGGCGTCATCACTTACCAGGTAATGCCAGTCGGGCAAGCCCTGGCCCCGGGCCAGCAGGCGATAGGCACAGGTGGCGGGCAGATAATCGAAGTCGGCGATATCTTCAAGCCGCAACACCACACAGGCAGTGACCCGGCGCTGGCGCTGACTGTAGTCAGTGCAACGGCAACTATCCGGGTCGAGCAAGCGGCAGGCGACCCGGGTATAGAATACCTCGCCGCTGTCGCTGTCCTCGAGCTTGTGAAGGCAGCACTTACCACAGCCATCGCACAGCGCTTCCCACTCCTGCGGGGTCAACTGCCGCAGCGGGATAGTCTCCCAGAATTTCTCACGCACGCGCATTCTAGCGAGCCAGCTTGCTGTTGGCCGCGGCCAGTTGCTGCATCTCGCTCACCACCGATGGCGGCAGTTGCAGGTAGTAGCCGTTATCTGCGAGATGGCGCATCACTTCGCTGGCGTCAGCACGGGCCAGCCGCTTCCCGGGGGTCAATAGCAGGGTCATGGCTTCGACCGGCGCACCAAACCGCTGTAACAATGCCTCGGGCACGCGCCCAAGCCCCTCCCCGGCATCAACATAAAGGTACATACCTTCATGTCGCTTGCTACGAAATATCTTACACAGCTGTTTCACGAATGCTCCGTGTTATTCAATACCGGTGCTAATACCTGTTGCCGCCAGTTGCAAATGTCCGGCGGTAGCAGGTCGTTTTCGCCCGCCAGCAAACGCTGTGTAATTTCGCAGAGCTGACGCCTGTTAAGCAGAAGCTCGGGGGCAATAGCCAGTTCCTCAGCACATGCCTGCACACGTTGCTTGACCCACTGCAAGCTGCGCTTGTCGCCGGGTTGCAGGGTGTCCGGCAGACTCTCGGGCCACCGGCTCTCGGGCAGTTGCACGCACTGTGCAACGATCTCCAGCAAACGCGCTCCCTGCTTGCGGGCAACCGAGGGCTGCAAATCGCGCACCCCGGACAGCTGCTGGCTATCCGTTGCTTGCATCCGAGCCAGGGATACGATGGCGCTGTCTTTCAAAACCCAGCTCCGGGGAATATCCGTTTTCCTGGCCAGCTCTTCACGCCATTCAGCCAAGCCCCGGGCAACC
Organism: Cellvibrionales bacterium; assembly: GCA_024645065.1. Classification (GTDB taxonomy): domain Bacteria; phylum Pseudomonadota; class Gammaproteobacteria; order Pseudomonadales; family JAHEGP01; genus JAHEGP01. The sequence continues at coordinate 6,796 of JAHEGP010000104.1, forward strand.
GCCAACTCCATTGGCGACAAACGCTGCGCGCCTTTCAGACGCTGGTAGTACAGCGCGGGTTCGATAAGCGTGGCGAGGGATGCGCCGATAGTCGCAGTGTCCTGGACAACCCAGTCGAAGCGTCCTTTTTCCAATGCGACTGCCGACAGTTGGCGATAAATCTGGTAAAGATAATAGACATCGTGGGCAGCGTATTGCAGCTGATTGACTGACAGCGGCCTCGCCAGCCAATCTGAATTGGTTTCGTCTTTGGGCAATTCGACCGCACACAATGCGGCCACCAGTTTATTGTAACCCATGGAGGGGCGCATCCCGCAAAGCCCGGCGGCTATCTGGGTGTCGAATACCGGCGCGGGAATAACTCCCAGCAGGCGCCAGAAGACCTCGAGGTCTTCACTACAGGCGTGAAATACTTTTACCACCCCTGCAGACAGCATGACATCTCGCAGCGGCCGCCAATCCTCGATAGGGATGGGATCGACGACAAGCACATTGGCACCATCATAAAACTGCAACAAGGCCGGGATGGGGTAGAAGGTCTTGCGTCGCACAAACTCCGTATCGATGGCCAATACATCACTGTGGGCCCAGCCATCGCAGGCGCCACGCAGTGCAGCATCGTCGTTGATCCAGCGAACAGGCAGATCCAGATCTGGCGGGGTAGACATAGTCACATCACGCGCTGGCGGCCGCTTAAGGCATGCGCCAGGGTACCGCCATCGATATATTCGAGATCGCCGCCCAGGGGGACTCCGTGGGCGATGCGGGTCACGGTAGCACCCAGGGCCTTGAGTCGCTCGCTGATAAAATACGCAGTGGCCTCACCCTCGACGGTGGTGCCGGTCGCCAACACCACTTCCCGAACATCACCGGCGCTGACTCGCTGCAAGAGATGATCGACCCCTATTTGTTCCGGGCCAATGCCGTCGATAGGTGACAAATGACCCATCAGCACATGGTAACTGCCATTGAAGCCACCACAGCCTTCAATGGCCAGGATGTCGGCCGGGGTTTCCACCACGCAGATCAGGCCCCGGTCACGCTTCGGATTCAGGCACAACTGGCAAAGCTTTGAGTCAGTGAAATTGCGACAGTTGTCACAGCGGCCGATGTGCTCCATGGCTTGCGCCAGCACATCTGCCAGATTGCGCCCGCCCTGGCGGTTGCGCTCGAGCAGGTGCAGCGCCATGCGCTGGGCCGACTTGGGCCCGACCCCCGGTAAACACCGCAACGCCTCGATCAGCTGCTCGAGCAACGGGCTTGAGGTTAAGGACATCTAAAAGGGCATCTTGAAGCCCTCCGGCAGCGTCATGCCACCGGCAAGCTGTTTCACCAGGTCCTGCTGGTTCGCTTCGATCTTGCGCACCGCATCATTGACGGCGGCGGCCAGCAGATCCTCGAGCATCGATTTGTCTTCCGCCAGCACGCTGTCATCGACGGCGACCCGCTTGACGTCGTGGCGGCCATTCATCACCACGGTAACCAGCCCCGCGCCGGCAGAACCGGTCACCTCTCGCTGAGCGGCTTCCTCCTGCGCCTTGCGCATTTTTTCCTGCATTTCCTGGGCTTGCTTCATCAGGTCACCCAGTCCTTCTTTAAACATCACGTATCTCCTGTTGTATTGCCCAGCTGCACCGCTTCTGTCAATCCAGCGGCGTCACCGAATCGGTATCAAGACGCGCATCGAATTCTCTGATCAACATCCTGATATTGGGGTCTTGCTCAAGCTCTTCAATGGCAGCCTGGCGCCGCTCGGCCTTGCATCGCAGTTGATAGAGCGCCGGTGACTCACCTTGCAGTTCGCCCTCTTCCACACTCACGGTTATCTTACGCGCAAAGTACTCGCTCAGCGCATCTTCCAACCGCTGTCGATGAACCTCGTTATACAATCCCGCCTGCTGCCGGTCCAGCACGAAGTGAATCGAGTCCCCGCCTATCGACGCCAGCACCGTATTGGAGACCACACTGCCCGTGACCCCGCTCAGCTTGAGCGCAGGAAACAGGGCAAGCCAATGCCGGGGGCTTAGCTGCTCCAGACTGATGCCCCCATCTTCCGGGACATGCGGCCTGGCGACGGGCCGCTGCAGACCCGCCGGCGGCAACTGCGTCGCCGGCGAGGCGGCGTCGAGGGGCACTGTCGCTGCTGCCTTGTTGACCTCTGTGTCGACCGACCGAGCCGGCCGATCAAGCGGTAGCGAGCCTTCGCCACCCGATTTGAGAGTTCCTGTTTCTGTTTCGGTTTCGCCCACCATTGCCCGGTCGCCGGCAGGTGAACTGCCAGCGACCGGCGCGTCAGGCTTTTTTGTACCCGGCACCCCGGCTGTCGAGGATTGCTCAAGCGGCGGGATGCCCCCGGCAGCAGCTTCGGCAAGCGCTAATTCACGACTCTCCATCGGCCGGAATGCCAGCAAACGCAGAGCCAGCATCTCGAAACCACGCCGGGGGTCGGGTACATAGGCAAAATCCCGGCGGGCGTTGAGGGCCATCTGGTAGAATAGTTGCACGTCTTCCCCGGTCATGGCTCCGGCAAACTCGAGAATCCTGTCACTGTCAACACGGCCGGGGGGCGCCACTTCCGGTACAGCCTGGGCCACGGCAACCGCATGCAGGGCACTCAACAGGTCGTCCAGCAGTGCCTGAAAGTCTGTACCCAGCATGGCCAGCTCATCGATCCGGGCGAAGAGCGCGCCGCCCTCCCCCTCGAGTACGGCAGCAATAATGCTGCTGACTGCCTGGCGGTCGATCGTACCCAGCATATGCGCAACGTCCCGTTGCACGACCTTACCGGCGCCGTAGCCAATGGCCTGGTCGGTGAGGCTCAGGGCATCACGCATACTTCCCTGGGCCGCTTCGGCTAACAGCCACAGGGCGCCGTCGTCGAACGCCATGCGCTCCTCGGCCAGAACATGCTGCAAATGCTCGACAATGCGTGCCGCGGGCATGTTCTTGAGATTAAACTGCAGGCAGCGCGACAATACCGTGGCCGGGAGCTTTTGCGGGTCGGTGGTCGCCAGCAAAAATTTTACATGGGGCGGGGGCTCCTCCAGGGTCTTCAACAGGGCGTTGAAACTGTGGCTGGACAGCATATGGACCTCGTCGATCAGGTAGACCTTGTAGCGACCGCGGGTGGGCGCGTACTGCACGTTCTCCAGCAGTTCACGGGTATCCTCGACCTTGGTCCGGGATGCGGCGTCCACTTCGATCAGGTCAATGAAGCGGCCCTCGCTGATTTCAAGGCACGCCGGGCAACTACCACAGGGCTCTGAACTGACG
>JAHEGP010000105.1 GCA_024645065.1 Cellvibrionales bacterium
ATCGCCCGCCAATATCGCCATCACCAACCCGGAAGTGTGGGGCGCCACGATTCAGGAGCGAGGCATGAACCTGTTCCGGGGCATGAAGCTGCTGGTCAGTGATCTCATGCGGGATGCCGCCAACACCGGCCTGGCGGAAAACGATGCTTTCAAGGTGGGAGAAAACCTTGCCATTACGCCCGGCAAGGTCGTGTTCCGCAATGACCTGATCGAGCTGATACAGTACTCCCCGGTAACCGGGGAAGTGGGCGCCGAACCGGTCCTGATCACGCCGGCGTGGATCATGAAATATTACATTCTGGACCTCTCACCCCATAACTCCATGGTCAAGTACCTGGTGGAGCAGGGCAAAACGGTATTCATTATCTCCTGGGTAAATCCCGACCACGACAAGAAAAACGTGAGCTTCGAGGATTACGTCGAGTTGGGAGTCATGGCCGCGATGGATGCGGTGAACGGCATCTGCCCCGGGCAAAAGATCCACGCGGTGGGTTACTGTATTGGCGGCACGCTGTTGTCCATTGCGGCTGCCGGGATGGCGAGGGATGACGATGACCGGCTCAAGACCATATCCCTGTTCGCGGCCCAGACCGACTTCAGTGAAGGTGGGGAAATCACGAGGTTTATCAGTCCCAGCCAATTGTCATACCTGGAAAAGATCATGTGGAAGAGCGGCTATCTGGGCAGTGACAAGATGGGCGGGGCATTCAGTTCCCTGCGCTCCAGTGACCTGATTTACGGAGGGATGGTCGATCGCTACCTGCTGGGCAAGAAGTCCCAGCTGAACGACCTGATGTCCTGGAATGCCGACGGGACGCGGATGCCCTATCGCATGCACATCGAGTACCTCGAGCAGCTCTACCTGCACAACATGCTGGCCGAAAACAAGTTCAAGCTGGGCGGTCGCACGATTTCACTGTCTGATATTCGCGTACCGATGTTTGCCCTGGGCACTGAAACCGATCATGTTGCACCTTGGAAATCGGTCTATAAGGTTCACAACACTACCCAGACTGAGTTAACTTTCGTCTTGACCAGTGGCGGTCACAACGCCGGAGTGGTCAGTGGTCCGGAACATCCGCGGCGGCGTCACCGGGTTCACACCCGCAAGCCGGGCGACAAGTTCATGGATCCCGATACCTGGATGCAGGAGACCGAGGTCAATCCCGGTTCCTGGTGGCCGCTCTGGAATCACTGGCTCGACGCGCGCATGTCGGGGCAAACCGCACCGCCTGCTATGGGTGCCAGCAAAAAGGGCCTGAAGCCTCTGGCGGATGCCCCGGGAGAGTATGTATTCGGTTAATCGCTACTGTGTGAACATTTGCTAAATTCACTGCCTAAACCACTAATGGAGATAAAAATTATGACTGCAGACTCAGCAAATCACCCGACCTATCCCGTCGATCCGGAATTTGCCGCCACGGCGCACATCGATGCAAAAAAATACGAGGAGATGTACGCCGCGTCGATCAAGGACCCCGAAGCCTTTTGGGCGGAGCACGGCAAGCGCGTGGATTGGATAAAGCCGTTCAGCGAGGTCAAGAAAGTCAACTTCAATACGCCGGACGTCAAGATTGAATGGTTTGGCGACGGCACCCTGAATGTCGCGGCTAACTGTATCGACAGGCATATTGCCACCCGCGCCAGCCAAACCGCGATTATCTGGGAGCCGGACAAGCCTGACGAGGAGGCGCAGCACATTAGCTACGCCGAACTGCAGGTGAGCGTGAACAAAATGGCCAATGTGCTCAAGGGTATCGGCATCGGCAAGGGTGACCGGGTAGTTATTTACCTGCCGATGATTCCCGAAGCGGCCTACGCGATGCTTGCCTGCGCCCGCATCGGAGCCATTCATTCGATCGTATTTGCGGGGTTCTCACCCGATGCCCTGGCGGCCCGGGTGAAGGGCTCTGAGGCCAAGCTCGTGATCACAGCCGACGAGGCTCCCCGGGGTGGTCGTGCCACAGCACTCAAGGCCAATGCTGACAAGGCACTGGAATCGTCTGGCACCGATACCCAGTTGCTGGTGGTGCGTCGTACCGGTGCCGATGTTGCCTGGAGTGAAGGTCGCGACCACGACTACAATGCCCTCGCTGCAAACGCCTCTGAGGATTGTGCCCCGGAAGAAATGAACGCGGAAGACCCGCTGTTTATCCTGTACACCTCCGGCTCCACCGGCCAGCCCAAAGGTGTGGTGCATACCACAGGGGGCTACCTGGTGTATGCTTCCATGACCCATGAACTGGTGTTCGACTATCACGACGGCGACATCTACTGGTGTACCGCAGATGTCGGCTGGGTAACCGGTCACAGTTATATCGTCTACGGCCCGCTCGCCAATGGGGCGACCACCCTGATGTTCGAGGGCGTGCCGACCTACCCCGATGCCAGCCGGTTCTGGCAGGTCTGTGAGAAGCACAAGGTCAATCAGTTTTATACGGCACCCACTGCAATACGCGCCCTGATGGGGCAGGGCAAGGAGTTTGTCGAGAAGTGCGACCTCTCAAGCCTCAAGGTACTGGGAACAGTGGGCGAGCCGATCAACCCGGAAGCCTGGAACTGGTACCACGAGGTGGTTGGCAAGGGCAATGTTCCGATTGTCGACACCTGGTGGCAAACCGAGACCGGCGGGCACATGCTGACGCCGTTCCCGGGTGCCCATGCCCTGAAGCCGGGCTCGGCGATGAAACCCTTCTTTGGGGTCAGGCCGGTGATACTGGAGCCGACCAGTGGCGATGAAATCGACGGCAACCCCGCCGAGGGCGTGCTTTGCATCGCTGACAGCTGGCCCGGCCAGATGCGCACGGTGTGGGGTGATCATGAGCGTTTCATGCAGACGTATTTCTCCGATTTCCATGGTTACTACTTTACCGGAGACGGTTGCAAGCGTGATCAAGACGGCGATTACTGGATTACCGGCCGAGTGGATGACGTCATCAACGTGTCCGGGCACCGGATGGGAACCGCCGAGGTAGAAAGCGCGCTGGTGGCCCACGTCAAGGTAGCCGAGGCCGCTGTGGTGGGATACCCCCATGACATCAAGGGGCAGGGCATCTACTGCTATGTCACCCTGATGTCCGGGCAGGAGCCCTCGGAAGAATTGCGCAAGGAACTGCGGGACTGGGTGCGCCAGGAAATTGGCCCGATCGCCTCGCCTGATCTGATCCAGTGGGCGCCGGGCTTGCCGAAAACCCGGTCCGGTAAAATCATGCGTCGGATCCTGCGTAAAATCGCAGAGAATGACTACGGCAGCCTGGGTGATACTTCAACGCTGGCTGATCCCGGCGTGGTCAATGACCTGATCGACCAGCGCATGAATCGCGGTAAGTAAAGGCCAAAGCCTTATGCTCCCATGCCATCAGTCAGGTGTGGGGTAGCCGGGATCCCTTGAGTGGGCGGATGTCACTGTGCAATCGGCAGTCACAGCGTTCGCAAAATCAACAAGGGCGGTGGCATTACAGTGCACCGCCTTTGTTGTTGTGGCCTCTGCCGATCAGGTCTCGCTTTGAGAATGCGACTGCGCCGGGATACAATCCCGTGAGTTTAATCCTCTTTGAGCAACGAGACTGGAGAATACCTGATGGGACTAACGACTAGGGCGGTAAAAGCAACAGTAAAAAATGCCGGGGATCTGGCTGACAAGGCCATTGACAAGGGGCCACTGGATAAACTGGAAGACAAGGTGGACGACAAGCGGGATGAATTGGAGCGCAAGGCTGTCAGGAAGGTGAAGAAAGTACTGTAAGGCAGCCGCTGGGTTCCGATTCTCCTGTGGCAGGGCTTCGAGCTGCGGTTCTTGTTCACGAACGGCGGGGTTGGCAGTGAGGGCTTTGCTGGCCGTCGGGGCGTTCATTTTTTGCTCCTGCACCTTGGCCCAGTCGGCGGCGCTCAACGTGGCAGTGGCGGCAAATTTTGCGGCTGCCATGCAGGAGATTGGCGCGGCATTCGAAAGCGAGACGGGTCATCGGGCTGTACTCGCTTTCGGTTCAACGGGCAAGTTTTACGCCCAGATCAAGAATGGCGCCCCATTTCAAATCCTGTTGGCCGCCGACAGCCAAACACCGCTTCGCCTGGAGCGGGAAGGCCTGGCGGTTGTTGGTACACGCTTTACCTATGCGACCGGCAGACTGGTGTTATGGAGCAAGCGCGAGGGCTTTGTCGATGGTCAGGGGGAAGTCCTGCGTTCGGACAATTTCCGGCATATCGCGATCGCCGATCCCAAACTGGCTCCCTATGGCGCGGCGACGATAGAGGCTCTTTCCCACCTGGGTTTGCTGGCGCGGCTAACACCGAAGTTTGTTCAGGGAGAAAATGTTTCCCAGACCTACCAGTTTGTGGCCACTGAAAATGCGGCTCTTGGCTTTATTGCCTTGTCGCAGGTTTATTCCCAGGGAAAAATTGCCAGGGGTTCTGCCTGGGTAGTGCCGAGCGAACTTTACCGGGCCATTCACCAGGATGCGGTGGTGTTGGCGAAAGGCCGGGATAACCCCGTGGCGCTGGAATTTGCCCGATTTTTGCGCAGCGATACAGCCCGGCGCATTATTCAGGCCTACGGTTACGAGGGTTGAGTCCTTGCTGAGCGAAGCGGCATGGCAAGCTGTGTGGTTAACGATAGAGCTTGCCAGCCTGACGACAATCCTGCTGCTGCTGTTGGCCACGCCGCTGGCCTGGTGGCTGGGGCATACCCGCTCACCCCTGCGCGCGGCGGTGGGTGCCCTTGTCGCACTGCCCCTGGTGCTGCCGCCAACCGTGCTCGGTTTCTACTTGCTGCTGGCAATGGGGCCGCAAGGGCCGCTTGGGCAACTCACCCAGGCTATGGGATTCGGTACCCTGTCCTTCACCTTTAGCGGCTTGCTGATTGGCTCGATCATCTATTCCCTGCCGTTTGCAGTGCAGCCGTTGCAGCATGCCTTCGAGGCGATTGGCACCCGCCCCATGGAGGTAGCCGCCACCTTGCGTGCCAGGCCTCTTGATGCATTCCTCACGGTTGCCCTGCCGCTGGCCGCTCCGGGTTTTATCACCGCAGCGATTCTCACCTTCGCCCACACCGTGGGTGAGTTTGGCGTGGTGCTGATGATTGGCGGCAATATTCCGGGAGAGACGCAGGTGGTCTCCACCCAGATTTATGGCTATGTCGAGGCGATGGAGTATGCCGAGGCGCACTGGCTGGCGGGCAGCATGTTGCTGTTTTCGTTCGCCGTGTTACTGGTGCTGGGCCTGATGAATAGTCGCAATAGCCGACTACTGCCGTGACCGTGGCGCACAATCATATCCGCCTCGTATTACCCCGTGCAGATTTTGATCTGGACGTGGACTTTTCATTCCCTGCGCGGGGTATCAGCGTGTTGTTTGGCCCATCCGGTGCGGGCAAAACCACGATTCTGCGCTGTGTCGCCGGGCTGGAGCATGCCGCCAATGGCCGGGTGATAATTCATGGTGAAACCTGGCAGGACCAGCACAGTAATACTTTCCTGCCGACCTGGCGTCGGCCCCTGGGGTATGTGTTCCAGGAGCCGAGTCTTTTTTCGCATCTCGATGTGCGGGCCAATCTTGAGTATGGTTTGCGTCGGGTTAAAGCCGCTGGCACTGGTCGCAATAATCTCGATGCTGCGATCGAATTGCTGGGTATCGCCGGCTTGCTCAAGCGACGGGCCCATCAGTTGTCAGGCGGCGAGCGCCAGCGGGTTGCAATCGCCCGGGCGCTTGCGACCCAGCCGCAGTTGCTGCTGCTCGATGAGCCCCTTGCCGCGCTGGATTATGCGCGTCGCCGGGAGATTTTGCCCTGGCTAGAGAGGCTGCGTGATGAACTCAGCACGCCGATGTTGTACGTGACGCATTCAGCTGAAGAAGTTGCAAGGCTGGCCAGTCAGCTGGTGGTATTGGAGCGTGGCCGGGTCGTGGCGGTCGGAGCGGTGGCCGAGGTATTGGCGGCAACCGATGTGCCTGTGGTGATTGGCGAGGATGCCGGTGCATTGCTGGAAGCGCGTATCGCCGCGCGTGATACGCAATGGCATCTGGCGCGGGCCGACTTCGACTCCGGCAGCCTCTGGCTTCGGGACAACGGCATGGCAATGGGCCGCAAAGTCAGGCTGCGAATTCTCGCACGGGATGTCAGCATCACCAGCGAACAGCCGCATCACACCAGTATCCAGAACCTGTTGCCCTGTACTATTGAATCCATAGCCCCCGACAGTCATCCGTCCCAGGCCCTGGTTCGTCTCAGTTGTGGTCAATCACTGCTATTGGCGCGAGTCACCCGACGCGCGGTAGCGGGGCTGGCCTTGCAAACGGGCAAGGCGGTCTGGGCCCAGGTAAAGTCGGTGGCGCTGGTCGAGTAGTGATTTTGCTGTCGCAAGTCGACGCCCTCAGGTAAATTAGGCAGGTTAAGGGCAGACCTGGTAAAGGATAGTCCCTTTGGTGTTTCCAGTCGCTCGCGGTGGACCGGAGTCCAGAGATTCAAAGCCATGATATTACCCATTGTTGCAGTCATTCTAGGGCTCGCCTTGCTGGTGTGGAGTGCAGACCGGTTCGTCGAGGGCGCAGCCTCCAGCGCTCGCTATTTTGGCATGCCGCCGCTTCTGATAGGTATGGTAATCGTCGGCTTCGGCACGTCCGCACCCGAAATGGTGGTGTCCGTTCTAGCGGCATCCCAGGGCAACCCGGGTATCGCCCTGGGAAATGCCTTCGGCTCAAATATTACCAACATTGCCCTGATCCTCGGCCTGACAGCCATGATCAGCCCCATTGCCGTGCATTCAAATGTTTTGCGCAAGGAATTGCCAATACTGGTTGCGGTTACCGCATTGGTTGCCTGGCAACTGCTCGATGGACAACTATCCCGTTTGGATGCTGTGTCGTTGCTGCTGGTATTTACCGCCCTCATGAGCTGGACAATCCGGGAAGGGAGCAGACGTCGAACCGACGCGCTGGGAGAGGGCATCGAGCGTGAACTTCAGGGCGATACGATGCCGCTGCGGCGGTCGATTTTCTGGCTGGTCACCGGCCTGGTCCTACTGATTATCAGTTCGCGCATTCTGGTCTGGGGCGCGGTCGAAATAGCCCGGGAGTTGGGCGTAAGCGACCTCATTATCGGCCTGACTATCGTCGCCATAGGTACCTCACTTCCGGAGTTGGTGTCATCAATCATCGCTGCCCGTAAAGGCGAGCACGACATCGCGCTGGGCAATATCATCGGCTCCAATTTTTTTAATACCCTGGCAGTTGTGGGTCTCGCCGGCGCCATAAGTCCGATGCAGGTGGAACCAGAAGTGCTTGGCCGGGATGTTCTGGTAATGAGCGGCTTGACGGTGTCACTGTTTATTTTTGGCTATGGATTCCGGGGTCCGGGGCGCATTAATCGCCTTGAGGGAGCCGCTTTGGTGGCCTGTTTTTTCGCCTACACCGCGCTCTTGATCAGTACCGTGGTATGAAGCGGCACGCATTTCATTACACCTGCTCCGGGCGGAGACCGTTGGCATAGGAGCGCAACTGTGGGAATATTGACGGCAGCAGTGGCAATTGGTGTCCCAAAAAAATAACAATCTTAATAAGGGGAGCGTATGACTTCGATTGAAGCCGAAGTGCTCGGAACATTCCTGTTGGTATTGCTCGGTGGCGGTGTGTGTGCCAATACCAGCCTGAACCACAGCTTTGCAAAGGATGCAGGATGGGTGGTCATAACCTGGGGTTGGGGGCTGGCGGTGTTCGCCGGAGTGACGGTTGCAGCGCCCTATAGCGGTGCCCACCTCAACCCGGCGGTTACCATTGGATTGGCCGTAGCGGGCGAATTTCCGGCCTCGGATGTGCTGCCCTACCTCGCCTCACAGATGGCAGGAGCGATACTGGGTGCCACGGCGGTCTGGATATATTTCCACCAGCACTATAAACGTACGGATGACCCTGGAGCCATACTCGGTACGTTCTGCACTTCACCCGCCATCGACAACGCACCTTCCAATTTCTTCAGCGAGATGACAGGTACCTTTGTCCTGGTGCTCGTCGTGTTGTCCTTCCACGACCCCATTATTCACACCAGCACCATGGGAGACGTTCCCGTTGGCCCGGGGAGTCTGGGAGCATTGCCGGTGGCGCTGCTGGTGGTGGGAATCGGCATGTGTCTCGGTGGCACCACCGGTTATGCCATAAACCCGGCACGGGATCTCGGCCCGCGAATCGTGCACAGTGTATTGCCCATACCGGGAAAGGGGGGCAGCAACTGGCCCTACGCCTGGATTCCGGTTGCAGGGCCGGTGGCAGGAGCCTGTATAGCGGCATTACTGGCGCGTACCTTTGGCTGAGTAAATGCCCGTTCCCGGGGACATTAATAGCAGCCAAATTTGCCGCCAGGTCCTGGTGATGGTCGCCGCCTGGCGGTCAGGCTCGAGCCCCGGAACATGCAGCTTGCACATGTCGTTATCGATGTCGCAGTCGATCTGGCAGGATAGGGGTAAATTGGCTGTTGCCTGGACAACCCGGGTGCCAATGCGATTGTCGACCCCGATGGCTTGGCGAAACACCACGCCCCCTTTAACGAACAGCGCGCAATAGCTCGACATCCGTCCATGGACAAAAAATGAGTAGGTGAAAATGATGAGTAAGACCGTAGAATTCTATTTCGATTTTGGCAGTCCCACGTCCTATCTGGCATTTTATCGCTTGCGCCAACTGGCAGACCAGTATTCGGCAACTATCGATTACCGGCCGGTGTTACTCGGTGGCCTGTTCAAGGCCACCAACAACAATTCACCGGTTGCAGTACCCGCCAAGGGCAGATACATGATGGCCGAGGACCTGCCACGCTTCAGTCAGCGCTACGGTGTCGAGTTGAATATGAATCCCTTCTTTCCCATCAACACCCTGGTATTGATGCGCGGGTCGATTGCCGCCAGGCAGCTCGGTTGTTTCGAGCACTATGCCGATACGGTCTTCACGGCTATCTGGCGCGAAGGGAAAAATATGGGCGATATCGAGGTGGTGGAGCAGGTGCTCGGTCAGGCCGGCTTAGCGGTGGCCGAGCTGCTTTCACTGGTACAGGAGCCGACCATCAAGGGGGCCCTGGTCGAAGCTACCGAGGCGGCCGTCGAGCGCGGCCTGTTCGGTGTTCCAACCTTGTTTGTCGATGGGGAAATGTTTTTTGGCCAGGATCGCCTCGACTTCGTCGAAGAGCGCTTGCGTTAGCCGGAGAAGTATTCGCTAACGCTTGCGCAATCGCGCCCCGGGGGCAAGCCAAAGCCTCATGGGATGCCTGTGCTTGTCGATTGACAGCGGGACAAACTGAGAATACCCGGTACCGTCGGAGGCCGGACCTTTGCAGCCCGCCGCCAGAATCCTGGCAAATCGCGATCAAATTTATCGTTGGTCCGGCCGCTTGACGACGCTTGACTTATACTGAAGTGATCGAGGCACGTGGTGGTGATCAAGGGCGATGACCGCGGCGCAGAGGGATAAAGCATGAATACCCATGACGAACTGAACGAAGCGATCGAGTGGATCGTCAGTGGCCTGGAACGCGGCGAAATATCCCTGCCAATCAATGCGAAGAATTATTCGCACCTCGACTGGGCGCTGATCTACGAAGCTACCCCAACCCGACTGCGAACAGAGGCCTGGCAATTGCTGCCTCCGGATGAGCGCGGGGCGATTCTTGCCGCGATGCGCGACGAGGTCAGGCGATTGGCGTTGAGCTCGCTGTCGGAACAGGAACTGGTCGAGATTGCCAATAGCAGCAGCTCGGCGGAGATCATCGACTTTATCGAGTTGCTGCCCAGGACTATCGCCCGTGGAATTCTCAAGCGACTGTCGGCGCTGGAGAAGCACCAGGTGACCTCGGCGCTGGCCTATGGCGAGCATGAACTGGGGCGGCTGGTTTCCCACGATGCGCTGGTAGTGGCGGATAGCGTCTTGATGGCGGATGTGATCCTGGATCTGCGCAATCTGGATGAAACCTACCACCTCGACAAGATCTATGTGGTCGACTCCGATGATCGACTGGTGGGAAGCCTGGATGTGCGCTGGTTGGCGATCAAGCC
>JAHEGP010000106.1 GCA_024645065.1 Cellvibrionales bacterium
CCAAGCCCACTTCCAAAAGGCAAAGGTGGGGCTGATAAAGGTCGAAACAATAGAATGCAGCCAGGGTTGTGAATTCGAAATAGGTGAGCGGAATTTGTTTACGAGCGTGATCGACAGCGCCAAAGGCCCTGCAAAGCTCATCATCGCCCACAGGCTGCCCATCCAGCTGTATTCGTTCGTTGAAGGCAAGCAAATGCGGCGACGTGTAGCTTCCCACCGACAAGCCATGCTTGCGAGCGATAGCCTGCAGGCAGGCGACAGTACTACCCTTGCCGTTAGTACCACCGATTATCACGGTTTTCATGCGTTCGATATTCAGATTCATCCGGTTGGCAACGGCACGCACACGATCCAGACCGAGCTCGATCTCCCGGGGGTGTAATTGCTCGATGCGATCGAGCCACTGTTGAAGACTCGGCTGTTGTTTCAAGCTACCGGCAATTTTGTCAGTTTCCTCAGCAAGCCTGCCACTTTTGGACGAATATCCTTGCGATGGAGGATCATATCAATGGCGCCGTGCTCGAGCAGAAATTCACTGCGCTGGAAGCCCTTGGGTAATTTCTGCCGTATCGTTTGCTCTATGATGTTAGGGCCGGCAAAGCCGGCCCGGGCGCCGGGCTCAGCTATGATTATGTCTCCCAGCATCGCCAGGCTGGCCGACACGCCACCATAGGTAGGGTCGGTTATAATCGAGATGTACGGCACGCTTTCGCGCTTCATATGCTCCAGTACCGCACTGGTCTTGGCCATTTGCATGAGTGAGATCAGCGCTTCCTGCATTCTCGCGCCACCTGTTGCAGAAAAGCACACCAGCGGGATGCGCTGCTCAAGCGCAAGTTGCGCGGCCCGGGTGAAACGCTCGCCCACGGCATACCCCATGGAGCCACCATGGAAATTAAATTCAAATGCCACCGCCACCAGCGGCAAGGAATCGACAGTACCCCTCATGCCAACCAGTGCATCTTTCTCACCGGTTCCCTTCTGTGCTGCCAACAATCGGTCCCGGTATCGCTTGATGTCCCTGAATTTGAGGGTATCCAGGGGCTCAATCTCGGCACCGACTTCCACCCGGTCCGCTTCGTCGAGAAAGGTATCGAGTCTTCGCCGGGCACCGATTCGCATGTGATGGTCACACTTGGGACATACGTCAAGATGGCGTTCGAGCTCCGGACGATAGAGCACGGCCTCGCACTTGACACATTTTTTCCACAGCCCCTCAGGGACCGATACGGCTGCGCGCTCGTCAGGCTCCTTCTTGACTATCGATGGCAGTATTTTGTCGATCCAGTTCATTGCACAACGCGCCCCCGCTAGAGTAGCCCGCCATTCTACACTGTGTCGATGGCGCTGCGAATAGCTGCCACCAGTTCCGTGGCGGGCTCAGGCACTTTAGCGGGATGCTTGTCATCGAAATTCGCCACCAGGCAATCGACCAGGGCGCTACCAACCACGACACCATCGCAAAGTGGTGCGATAGCGCGGGCGGTCGTAGCATCCTTGATGCCAAAACCTACTGCTACCGGCAGGGTTGAATAACGGCGAATCAAGGACATTTTGTCGCTGACCGACTGCACATCCAGGTGCCCTGCCCCGGTTACTCCCTTCAAAGACACGTAATAGAGGTAGCCACGGGCCTGCTCACAGATGGTCCTGATGCGCTCCTCAGTGGTGGTCGGTGCCAACAGCAGGATACTATCGATGCCGTGTGAGGCCATCATTGCGCTGGTTTCGACACCTTCCTCCGGGGGCAAATCCACCGTCAACAGGCCGTCGACACCGACCCTTGAGGCATGCTCTGCAAAGCGTTCATAGCCCAGCGCCTCCACCGGATTGGCATAGCCCATCAGTACGACAGGCGTATCGCTATCCTCTTGCCTGAAGCGCTCGACCATCGACAATACGTCGCGAAGGCTGATGGCATGCAGCAGTGCGCGCTCATGGGCAAGTTGGATCACGGGGCCCTCTGCCATCGGGTCTGAAAAAGGCACCCCAAGCTCTATGATATCTGCTCCCGCCGCGACCAGCGCGTGCATCGCCGGTACGGTAAGCGCCGGGTCGGGGTCTCCGGCCACCAGATACGGAACAAGCGCTTTGCGCTGCTGTCGTTGAAGCTGTGCGAATCGCTTTGCAATACGGGACAAACTGATCTCCTGCCGCTGTCAGTGGTTTATGTTAGCGCAAAAATACCGGCTATTCGGTCGCTGCGGATCGTGCGTGCACGCGGTCAAAAACTGATGCCGTCGAGCTCAGCCACGGTCAGGATGTCCTTGTCGCCACGACCCGATAGATTCACAATAATGGTTTGCTCGGGCGACATTTGGCGGGCAAGCTTGGCGGTATAGGCCAGTGCATGACTCGATTCCAGAGCCGGCATAATGCCCTCGATCAGGGTCAGCTCACGAAACGCCGCGAGCGCTTCCTCGTCGGTGACAGACACATAATTGGCCCTGCCGATATCCTTCAACCAGGCGTGCTCGGGTCCAACACCCGGATAATCCAGCCCCGCTGAAACCGAGTGTGTGTGGATAATCTGGCCGTTTTCATCTTCCATCAGGTAGGTTCGGTTTCCGTGCAGGATACCCGGGCGCCCCGCCGACAGGGGGGCCGCATGGCGACCCGTCGAAACGCCGTCTCCACCCGCTTCTACGCCATAAAGGGCGACATCCGCATCTTCAAGAAAAGGGTGGAACAAGCCAATGGCATTGGACCCGCCTCCAACACAAGCGACCAGGGCATCCGGTAAGCGCCCCGTCTGTTGCAGGCATTGCTGCTTTGCTTCCCGGCCGATCACGGCCTGGAAGTCACGCACTAACATCGGGTAAGGGTGGGGGCCGGCAACGGTACCGATAATATAAAAAGTATCGTCCACGTTGGTAACCCAATCGCGCAGCGCCTCGTTCATGGCGTCTTTCAAGGTTCTGGAGCCTGAGCTTACCGGAATCACTTCAGCCCCCAGAAGCTTCATTCGGTAGACGTTCAGCGATTGCCGACGCACGTCCTCTTCACCCATGAACACCTGGCAGGTCATGCCGAGCCTGGCAGCAATTGTCGCGGTCGCGACGCCGTGCTGGCCGGCGCCGGTTTCTGCAATGACCCGTGACTTGCCAGAGTATTTCGCCAGCAGTCCCTGCCCGACCGTATTATTGACCTTGTGCGCTCCGGTATGATTGAGGTCTTCTCGCTTGAGATAAATTTGCGCCCCGCCCAGGCGCTGGCTCCAGCGCTCGGCGAGGTACAAGGGCGAGGGACGGCCAACGTAGTGTGCGAGGTCCCGGTCAAGCTCCTCGATAAAGTGGGGTTCATCCTTTAACGCCTTGTAACTGCGCTCCAGTTCGTCCAGCGCATAGATCAAGGTTTCAGAAACGAAGCGCCCGCCGTAGGGCCCGAAGTGGCCGCGGGAATCCGGTTGATTGTTGAAACTCGGCTGTGTCATGGTGATGTCCTCAGGTCGTCTCGCCAGCCCTGTGCACCTGCTGCACAAAATGCCGGATTTTCGCGCTGTCCTTGATGCCTTTTTCCAGTTCCACGCCGCCGCTGACGTCCACTGCATAGGGGCGTAACAATCTCACGGCTGCCGCCACGTTGTCGGCGTTCAGACCGCCGGCCAGCACGCATGTGTTACGCATTGCCTCAGGTATCAGATTCCAATTGAAGGTCTCCCCGGTACCCCCGGGAACCCCGGCTTTATAGCTGTCGAGCAACAGGGCTTTGGCGCTCGAGTACTGCGCCGCCTGCCTGCCTAGTTCAGTGCTATCACGCACCCGCAAAGCCTTGATATAGGGCCGCCCAAAGCTGTTGCAGAACGCTTCGTCCTCTGCACCGTGAAATTGCAACAAGTCCGGTTGCACCTGGTTTACGACCCGTTCAATCGCTGCCCTGTCGGCATCGACGAACAGCGCCACAACAGTGACGAACGCAGGCACACGCTGCGCGATAACGGCAGCCGCGGCAACGCTGACATGGCGGGGACTGGCCGGGTGAAATACCAGACCCAGCGCGTCAACCCCCTCGCTCACTGCAGCGAAGGCATCCTCGACGCGGGTAATCCCGCAAATTTTGATTCGAACACGATACGGCATGGCGGCCGCTGTCAGCCCTGCTTGAACAGCGGCGTATCATAGCAGAATTGGCGAGGGAAAAGGCTATTGGCAACAAGACACTTTGAAAAACGGGCAACCGGGCCGGGACTCCGGCTGGCTGCCGACCTGCGCCGCTATGCGATGACGGCTATTCCCGGGTCGGAGGCATACCCGGGTAAGCGGCAGGTATCAGGGTACAAGGCACCCATGAAGTAAAGGCCGTGGGGTGGTGCCGTCACGCCGCCAAGGCGCCTGTCCCGGGCCGCCAAAACCTCCCCCGCCCAACCCGGTGATTGTTTACCGCAGCCTACCGCCATCAATACCCCCGCGATATTACGGATCATGTGCATGAGGAATGCATTGGCCTCGATATCCAGGATAACCAGCGCACCCTGCCGCCAAATTTGAATGGTATCGACATCACGTACGGCACTTCGGGATTGGCAGGCAACCGCGCGGTAGGAGGTAAAGTCGTGACTTCCCACCAGCAGCTGCGCATCTTGCTGCATTAACTGTTCCTCAAGCGGCAGGCACTGCCAACTCACTTTGCCAGCCAATACCGCCGGGCGAACGGGGCGATTGTAGATCACGTAGCGATAGCGCCGCCTCAGCGCGCTGAAACGGGCATGAAAATCGTCTTCGACGGGTTGCGCCCAGCGCACGCAGACCGACTTGGGCAGCTGGGTGTTGGTGCCCATGACCCAGGCTTTCAGGGGCCTGTGGGCGCTGGTCTCGAAATGGACCACCTGGGAAAGGGCGTGCACGCCGGCATCGGTGCGGCCGGCACAGTGGACCCTCACTGCATGGTTGGCAACCTGGCCCAGCGCCCGCTCCAGCGACGCCTGCACGGTGGGCATCACGGGATCGCGCTGTAATTGCCAACCGTGAAATACGCTACCGTCATACTCTACCCCCAGGGCAATGCGCCTGAGCGCAGGGGGTTCGCTCGGAGGCATACCGGTCCTGGTATGCTAGCTTGCCAGATCGCGCAATAGCTCGTTGGCTTCACGCACCTGGGTTTCCGTGCCGCCGTCCAGAACTTCCGCGAGAATATCCCTGGCTCCCTCGACATCGCCCATATCAACATAGGCACGAGCCAGGTCCAGCTTGGTCGCGATCTCATCGCCGTCGACCATTTCACCGAGGTCATCGGCATCGTCATCCTGCGCGCTATCGAGCATCCTTGCCAGTTCGGCATTGTCAATCTCGTCGGCATCATCCTCGCTCAGATCGAGATCGAAATCCAGCTCATCGAGGGCTCGCTCAACTTCGCTAGCCCCGCTTGCGACTTTGCCAGGTTCAGGGTTTTCTTCACCCGAATCCAGCGTGTCAACGGCAAGATCCGCCTTCTTTTCAGCCTCCGGCTTCTCCGGGCTGCCGGCGTCCTCGAGATCGAAATCAAGATCGAAGTCAAGCTCAGCAGTATCGATTTCGTCGCTTACACTCTCCGCCAGTGTGGTATTGGCTGCGGGATCCAGGCCGCTCTCCATCCACCCTTTCTTCGCCGCCAGCTGGCGTGCAGCGTGCAGGCTGTCCTCACCGGCCTCCTCGGCCAGGCGCTCGTAGGCCTGGATAAAATCCTCACGCCGGTCCAGGTCTTCAAGAATCGAAAGCAACTTCAGGTGCAGCTCAGAGCGCTCCGGATGTTCGCCTATCGCCCGCTGCAGCATCTCAATGGCTTCGTCGTTGCGATCGTAACTGCGATAGACCTCCGCTTCTGCCAGGGGGTCGAATTCTCCCGCTATCTTGGCGCGCAAATCTTCCCGGCTAATTTGTGCGAATGACTGTTCGGTTTCCGGAAACTCCCCCGCTTGCTCGACGGTATCGGTATCGTCGATGGCAATAGCCCGGTCGCCCAGACCGAGCGCTGCATGGTCGGGAGACGGCTCATCAGCTTTCCTGCGCCGCCGCAGGGCCAGCCCGGCCAGCCCCAGCAGTGCCAGCGCTCCCAGAGGCACGGGGCTTAACAGGCGGTCGAGCAATCCGACTTCCTCCACAGCTTCCGCGGGTGCAGTCGTCTGGGTAGAAGGGGTCGCGCTGGGGGAATCTGCATCCGCGTAATTAAGGTCGGTTGCGGCGCCAGCCGGGGCCGCGTTATTGGTCTCCTGTTCCAGCCTGGACTGCAATGCAGCCAATTGGCTATCTTTTAATTCAACCAGTTTCGCCAGCGTCTCGACCTGGTCTTCCATGTCGTCGAGTCGCGAGTCAAGCTCTGCATTCTCCAATGCAGTTTTGTCCAGTTTCTCCTGAACAACAACCAGTTCCGAGCGAACATCTTCGATCGCTTCATCGGCAACGGCAATGGCGTCACTGCCGGCACTGGCTCCCGCAGCACTGGCATCATCGCCGGCAGCACTCGACAGCTTCAGGTAACTGTCACCGCTAGCAACCGGTTTCTCTTCCTGCACGACGCTGGCTTCAGACGCCTCGAGCGGTGCGGTGGATCCTCTGCTCCAGGCCTCATTCTGACGGGCTACTGCCTGAATGGCCTGTTGTTTACTGAGCGCGTCGAACTCATCTCGCGTCGGCAGACGCAGCACCTGTCCACTGCGCAAACCGTTAATGTTCTGGCGGGTAAAAGCATCGGGATTGTTGCGGTAGATCGCCATCATCGCTTGTTGCATGCTCGCGCCACTGGGCCGAGCCTTGGCAGCGATACCCCACAACGTATCATTTTTGCGGGTGACCACCTCACCACTCAGGGGCTCCCGAGTCGGAGGTGGAAGAGCCGCTGAACTCGGTGCGGGCGCAGGCACCCGTGCCCGTGCCGGAGCCGATGAGGGCGCTGCAGCCGCCTTCCGGCTTTTAGCCGGGGCCACGACAGCCGAGGGGGATTGGGTGAATACCGGCATATCGACCAAAACGGTATATTCACGCAACAAGCGACCGTCCGGCCAGCGCGCTTCCACTACGAAATCGAGGTAGGGCTCTCGCACGAGTTTGCTGGAGCTGACCTTGATGACGCCGCCGCCCTTGGCGTTGGTTTGCACCACAAACTTGAGGTCGTTAAGAAAGTAAACCCGCTCGACACCTGCCCGGGAAAAATCCTCTGGACTGGCCAGCTTGATCGCCACCTGCTGCGGATCGAGATCCCCCATATTGTTCAGTTCAATCTCGGCCTGCAACGGCTGATTGAGCCCCGACTGCAGCTCGATTTCCCCGAGCCCAAGGGCACTAACCACCGATGCATGCAATGTGCTAACCGCAAATACGACCCCGGCAAACGTACGAACCATAACTCTCTACCCTAATTATCTGATTCCCGCAAAACGCACCAACACAAAATGGCATGTCTGGCAAGCCCCTGTGTTCGTGCATAGTTGCGATTAAGTATTCATTAACGTTGGGTTTTTCGCAAGAAATTGGCCATAACGACGCCTTCTATGCGAATCAGCGCAGAAATCCAGGCTAATTTGCCCGCAGGCGGGCCCTATATTTGCCCGCGCACTATCGACAGCATCCGGCGCAAGGGCTCGGCAGCACCCCAGAGTAATTGGTCCCCTACCGTGAACACTGAAAGGAACTGTGGTCCCATGTTCATCTTTCTGACTCGCCCCGCCGCTATCGTCAGTGTACCCGTTACTGCGGTCGGGCTCAGCTGCTGCAGCGACTGCTCACGATGATTCGGAACCAGCTGAATCCAGTCATTGGCCTGCGCCATGATCGACTCGATGTCCTCCACGGGCAGGTCTCGGTTGAGCTTGATGGTCAACGCCTGGCTATGGCAGCGCAGCGCTCCGATCCTGACACAGGTTCCATCGATCGCCACCGGCTGGCCCAGGCCGAGGATTTTATTGGTTTCTGCCTGGCCCTTCCACTCTTCGCGGCTCTGGCCGTTTTCCACCTCACTATCGATCCACGGTAGCAGACTGCCCGCCAGGGGGGCGCCAAAGCAGTCAATGGGAAACGACGACGAGCGCATATGGGCTATCACCCGCTCATCGATATCGAGGATGTTGCTATTCGGCTGTGCCAGCAGATCTGCCACCGACTGGTGCAGCGAACCCATTTGCTGGATCAGTTCACGCATATTGCGGGCACCGGCCCCGGATGCCGCCTGGTAGGTTTGGGAGCTGATCCAGTCCACCAGCCCGGCTTCGAACAAACCGCCAACTGCCATCAACATCAGACTCACAGTACAGTTACCGCCCACAAAAGTCTTTTGCCCGTTGTTCAGGGCTCGGTCGATCAGGCCCCGATTTACCGGGTCAAGGACAATTACCGCACTATCGTCCATACGCAGCTTCGATGCGGCATCTATCCAGTATCCATCCCACCCGGAACGCCGCAACTGCTTGTAAACAGCGCCGGTATAGTCGCCTCCCTGGCAGCTGATTATGGCTTCCATCTGCGCCAGTTGTTCAATCGCCATGGCATCCTCCAGGGGCGCGCAGGGAATACCCACATCGGGACTTTCCCCACCCACGTTGGAGGTGGTGAAAAAGGTCGGCTGCAAGCCGGCAAAATCATTCTCAGTGCGCATCCTGTCCAGCAGCACCGACCCAACCATTCCACGCCAACCTACAAAGCCCACCTTCATGTAAAAAATTCCCCATCGATATTCAAAGCAATTCAAGCGCGTGCATTATGCCAGCGCTGCGACCACGGCGTCGCCCATTTCACGAGTTCCGACCTTATGCATGCCCTCGCTGTGGATATCCGCAGTGCGCAGCCCCTGGTCCAGTACCCGCGATACCGCCGTTTCAATCGCCTCTGCCGCTGCACTCTGGTTGAGTGAATAACGCAGCAGCATCGCCGCCGATAAAATTGTCGCCAGGGGGTTGGCCTTGTCTTGCCCGGCAATGTCCGGAGCAGAGCCATGGCAGGGTTCATAGAGCCCTCGATTATTGATGTCCAGGGACGCCGAGGGCAGCATGCCGATGGAGCCCGTCAACATTGCCGCGGCATCCGACAGGATATCGCCGAAAAGGTTACCGGTTACCAGAACGTCGAACTGCCTGGGTGCCCGAACCAACTGCATGGCTGCGTTGTCGATGTACATATGGCTGAGAGCCACGTCCGGGTAGTCCCGCGCCCCGAGCTCGCTGACCAGCTCGCGCCACAGCATGGTGACTTCCAGTACATTGGCTTTGTCGACAGAGCATAACCGACCCTGGCGTTTGCGCGCTGCCTCGAACGCGACCCTGGCGATTCGAACAATCTCCGATTCGCTGTAAACGTAGGTGTTATAGCCCTGGCGCTCGCCATTATCGAGGGTACGAATACCCCTTGGCTCTCCAAAATAAATGCCACCGGTAAGCTCGCGGACTATCAGAATGTCGAGTCCGGCCACCACCTCCTGCTTGAGCGTGGACGCCGCTGCCAGTTGTGGATACAAAATTGCCGGCCGCAGGTTACCAAACAGCTGCAACGCCGAGCGAAACTGGAGCAGGCCTTTTTCGGGCCTGATAGATCGGTCGAGACCATCCCAACGTGGGCCACCAATGGCGCCAAACAAAATCGCGTCGCAGCGTCTCGCAGCCTCCAGTGTCGCATCGGGCATGGGCACACCGCTGGCGTCGATGGCCGCGCCACCCAGCAGGGCCTGCTCATACTCCAGTGCCAGGCCGTGACGCCGGGACACCGCGTCCAGCACCTTGTGGGCTTCACGCACGACCTCCGGACCGATCCCATCACCCTCGATTAACAATATTTTATTCAAACGACGTTTTCTCCTGCTTTGAAAATGCCAGCGCCTCCACGGAATTTTGATTTCCCTCTCAAAGGCGATTTTCCCCGGCGCCCAGGACCCCGAACAACCAGGGTGCCTGCTGCTGCCAGCGCTTTTCGAAGGCCCGAATCGTATCCGCCTCCTGCAGGGTCAGGCCGATATCATCCAGCCCCTTGAGCAGGCACTGTTTGCGAAAGGGATCGACGTCAAAGGCTATATCTTCGCCGTCCGGACGGCGAATGCGTTGGCGCTCAAGATCGATGGTCAG
>JAHEGP010000323.1 GCA_024645065.1 Cellvibrionales bacterium
ACCATATTTCATCCCATCCTGGGGCGAGTAGATTTTTGCTACACCGTAATTATGTAACTCGTCGATTTCAGCCGGGATAATGACTCCACCGCCGCCGCCAAATACCTGAATATGTGCGGCGTCATTGTCCCGCAACATGTCGACAACGTACTTGAAAAACTCGACATGCCCCCCCTGGTACGAGCTGATCGCGATACCCTGGGCATCTTCCTGCAACGCAGTCTCGACAATTTCCGCCACTGAGCGATTATGCGCCAGGTGTATCACCTCGACCCCCGAGGCCTGAAGTATTCTGCGCATAATATTGATCGATGCGTCATGACCATCGAACAAGCTCGCTGCAGTAACAAAACGCAGCGGCACGGTCTCTGCCACAAACCCGGGTTCAGCTTGCTTCATCACCTTTTGCATAGTCATTTCATCTCCTCGGGCGCCAGCAACAGGCGCATGGTATGTTTTAGCTCAATATGCAGCTTTTCAATGACTTCGAGGTCATCCGGGTTGGCCAGCCAGTAATACACAATACCGATGATCGAGGCGCAAAACTGCCGAGCTACCGCAACTGCCCTGACCTGATCTACGGAGTCGCCTGCGGCTTTGATCCAACTTGTCACGTCTCGAAAGCGGCGCTCGTGAATATGATTAATCATGGTTTTGCTTTGGCTATGGGGCGTTATGGATTCAAACCACAACAAATAGAAGGCCCGCACATGGACCGGACTCTCGGCGCAAAATCGAAAATGTTCATCCGTCGCTGCCGAGATTGCCTCGTAGCCGACCTTGCCGTTGGTTACCGTGGTGAGTTTATGCAGCCAATCTTCTCCCAGTGAACGCATGATAAAGCTAAACAGCGCATCCTTGGACCCAAAACGGTAGCTGGCAAGCCCACGGCTATAGCCCGCCTTCTCACCGACATCCTTCAAGGTGGTCGCGGCAGTACCCTGCGCCACAATCAGCTCTATGGCAGCATCACGCATCAAGCGGTCGGATAGATCGCTGCGTTCAGCTTGGGTTTTGCGCTTGACCTGGGCCAAAATCGTACCTTCACATTAACAGGAGTGCCACATGATACACAACTTGCTTGCTGCCAACAAGTTTATTGCGCAAGCCTGCAACGGGGCGAGCTATCGCCAGCGCAGCAAGAGTACGGCGCAGCAGATGTGCCCCTGGGGATGCCGCTAACGAATCTGGCAATCAGCCCGGGGCGAGGAAGAGAGCTAATGCGCTCGGGATGGGGTCCTGGCAACAGACGATGACCAGGAGTTTGCAGCCAGGCCCGGATTCCAGCCTGGCTGCGTGGCAATCAGGTCAATTCCTGATGCAAGAGGGTCGACCAGCGGCCGGCGAGGTGCCACTGGATCAGCTTATACAGAACAAATCAAAGCCAGTGCAGTGCAATCGAAGTTGCGGCGGCGAGGGAGCTTATCAGGCCCAGCATTTTCAACACCTTGAACTCATGCCGCAGCTGGCTTGTTTCCGAGACCATTGCAGTTGGGTCGCCAGCACTGTCGCTGTGCTGATGCTCCTCACCAGTCGATGACTCAACCGTGCCGTCAGCCGCGACGGCATCGCTCGCCACCATTGCCGGGTCATTTGACTGAAGTTGCCGCAGCACTTCGGCCGCAACCGACTGTCGCAACCCGGCGATATCCGCTGCAGATGCCTGGTCCGTCGCTTCGAGCTGTTGTCCAGGCTCGAGTTGCTCGAGAAGCTCGGTCTTGAGAGACTCTCGCAGAGCGTCGATATCCGATTGCTGCACGGACGCGGAATCAGGCATTTCAGTTCTGAGCTGCTGCAGAACCTCTGACTTGAGGGTGTCGGTCAGGGTGTTGGCATCGATCGCGGCAGCAGGATCGGGCAGCTCGGCACGCAATTCTTCAATAAGTTCTGCCTTGAGGGACGAGCGCAAGCCGTCGAGATCCAGTTCAGGCTTGCCTCCCGGGCCCGATAGCGCCGCGAGCCGCTGCTCCATCTCCGCTCGCAGAGCCGCGTTGTGCTGTTCCATCGCCCTGTCAATATGCTCGTCGAGCTGCTTTGATGATTGTGCCACAAGATCGGCCAGATGCTGCTTGATACGCTCTTCAGCCTCACCCTGCCAAAGCCCCATCTCGGCTTTAAGCCTGGTGCTCACCTGATCGGCTTCAGCCTGGAATTGCTCCGCAGCGATCGTGACTTCCCCCAGCTTGCTCTCGACCTGGCGTTGCAGGCTATTACTTAAAATCTCTGCCAGTTGCTCCTTAAGCACCTCAGTGTCCGGTAGCGCAAGACCACCAATGCGCTGTTCAAGTTTTGCATCCCACTCCATCTGCAGAGTTTCGATGTCCAGCGAGGACCGGGAGGCATCATTTTCTGACAACACCTGCAGGGTATCGGCAACCGTAACAAAGCGCTCATCGGTATGCTGGGCAAGCGCATCAAACTGTTCTGCCATCGCCGCCAGGCGTTCAACCATGGGCTGCACCAGGCTGGAGAGCGCTGTTTCGTCCCGGGCTGCGGCAACGGCTGTGCTGGTAGTTTCTGCTGTTGAGGCGCTACTGGCCGAGCCCGCTTGCTCGAGCTCGGCAAACACGGCCTCGATAGCGCTGGATTCCGCCGGCTTGGGCAATACGTTACTGGCGCCGATCGCACGCGCCTCTTCAAGGTAGCCTTGCTTCTCCTTGCCGCTGCACATGATCACCGGCAGGTGTGCGGTGGCCGTATTGCCCTTGATTTCCTGAGTGGCCTCGAAGCCGTCCATCTCCGGCATCAGGTGATCCATAAACACGATGTCTATTGGCGTATTCTGCAACAGATCCAGCGCCTGTCTGGCATCTTCTGCCATCACAATCTGCAAACCCCTTTGCTCAAGTTTGCGCTTGAGGGCAATTCGTGCCAGCTTGGAATCATCAACGATCAGTGCAGTGTTAAAACCCATAGTCAACGCCTTGTTTTATCAGTTATACCCGCTTGTCAAACCGCTGTATTCCGATGGCACAGCGACCCACAAGACTCCATTGCCGAAGTCTAGTACATGCCATTGGCTACCACGGTGGGCTTTCATTGAGAGCGTCGACAAGTTCACATTTTTGCCGTT
>JAHEGP010000324.1 GCA_024645065.1 Cellvibrionales bacterium
ACCTGTCGGGGCACCTCAGGAACGGCAACGGTAAGAAGACCGCCGGGAAGGAGGGCGAATCGGAATCTGAGGGTGAAGAAAAGTCACTGGCTCAGAGTGACTACCAGCTCTATGAGGCGCTCAATCTGCTGAAGGGGCTCTCGATACAAAGGGAGCAAATGCGATGAAGCGCGGAACCGGCCTGTTATGGCCGGTTCTTTGTTTGTGCGCCGGCCTGCTGGGCCAGGCGCCGGCGGTTGCCGTGCAGCCGTCGGTACCTGTCATCAGCATTATCATTGACGATATGGGCAAGACTCTGGAGGATGGGCGCCGGGTCCTGCGTCTGCCGGGCCCGGTTGCCTGCGCGTTTCTGCCCAGGGCTGCTCACACGGTGAGTCTGGCGACGCAAGCCAATGCCGCCGGCAAGGAAGTCATGCTCCACCTGCCCATGGACAGTATCGATGGCCGCCCGCTGGATGCCGGGGCTGTGACCCTGGACATGACGCACGGTGACTTTGCCGCAACTGTCGGTGCCGATCTTGCTGCCGTACCCTACGTTCAGGGGATCAACAATCACATGGGAAGCCTGCTCACCCGCCACCCCGGGCATATGCTTTGGTTGATGCAGGAGATGCAGCGCCACGGCTCGATGTTTTTTGTCGACAGCCGCACTACGGTAGCGACGGTCGCGCGTCAGGTCGCGCACGAGAATGGCATACCCAATACCGATCGCAATGTATTCCTCGACCATAAACTCGAGGCGTCGGAAATTGAGTACCAGTTTGACCGTCTGCTGCGCCTGGCGCGAAAATATGGCAGTGCGGTGGCCATCGGGCACCCCCATCCGCAAACCCTGGCGATGCTGGAAAATCGCCTGCCTTCCCTGCGCGGACAGGGCATACGTCTTTTGCCCGTTGCCGAGCTGATTCGATTACAGCAGGAGGAAGAGCAAACATGGCAAGCGTCCTGGTCCCCCTCGCCCAAGGCTGCGAAGAACTAGAAGCTGTCACCATCGTCGATCTGCTGCGGCGTGCTGGCATCACTGTGGTGACGGCGGGCCTTGATGATCGGCCGGTGCGGGCGTCGCGCGGCATGGTATTGGTGCCCGATGCGACGCTCGACGATGCACTGACGCAGCAGTATGACATGATCGTGCTGCCCGGCGGTCTGCCGGGTGCCGATAATCTCGACCATGACCCGCGCATCCGCGCACTGCTCAAGGAAATGTCCGAGACCGACCGCTACACAGCGGCGATCTGTGCTGCGCCGAAGGTGCTCGCCAGTAGCGGGCTGCTGGCGGGACGCCGCGCCACCAGTTTCCCGGGCGTTTTGCAGGCGTTCGAGGGTTTTACCTACAGCGAAGAAGCGGTGGTCCAGGATGGCAAGGTGATTACCTCGCGCGGCCCGGGTACCGCTATGGATTTCGCGCTGGCGCTGATTGACGTGCTGGCAGGCCGGGACAAACGCAACGAAGTCGAGGCGGCTCTGCAGCGGCCGGCTCGTTGAGGCGGCATGAAGCTCATTGAGGTTGTCGCCGATCCCAGCGATCTGAATACTCTGGTGAGCTTTATTGCCGAGCAGCATGGCGCGCTGGATTACTGGTTCGGCCAGGTTGTTGAGGACGAGCGCCAGAGTATCCGCATGCTGGTGGCGGACGAAAACCGCCAGGCGGTTCTGGATAGTCTGCAGGAACTGCTCGGCGATACCCGTAATGCGCGTATCGTTGTACTGCCGGTAGAAGTGGTCTTGCCGAGACCTGAGCCACTGCCCGAACAGGATGAAGACAAGAAGCCCAACGGCAAGAAATCGACCGGGGTCACCCGCGAGGAGCTCTACCACCAGATCGAAAAGGGAGCGCGCCTTGATACGAACTTTCTCGTCCTGGTGGTGCTGTCAACGGTAGTCGCGGCGATCGGGCTGCAGGAAAACAACGTGGCAGTGATAGTCGGTGCCATGGTCATTGCTCCCCTGCTGGGCCCCAATCTCGCGCTGGCATTTGCCGCGACCCTGGGCGACCGCGATCTTATCCGGGAGTCGCTGTGGACCAATTTTGTCGGCCTGACGGCGGCTTTGGTGCTGTCTGCGGCGATCGGTTGGATCTGGCCGGTCGTCGACCCCGGCACCGAAATACTGGGGCGTACGGACATCGGACTCGACGGCGTTGCCCTGGCGCTGGCATCCGGTGCGGCTGCGGCGCTGTCGTTGACCAGCGGCGTGGCCAGTGCCCTGGTCGGGGTGATGGTTGCTGTCGCCTTGCTGCCGCCGACTGCGACGCTCGGGATGATGCTGGCTTCGACGCAACAGGAGCTGGTTGCCGGCGCCGCATTACTGCTCGCGGTTAACGTCGTCAGCGTCAATCTGGCGGCGACACTGGTGTTCCTGGTCAAGGGCGTGAGACCCAGAACCTGGCTTGAAAAACGCCAGGCGCGGCAGTCGTCCGTCTGGGCGGCGCTGTTCTGGGCGACCGCACTGCTGATATTGTCGCTAACAGTCTATTTTCGTGACTGGATTTCCGGCTAGTAGCCGGCTCGAAATGTGTAAGATCCGCCGCCGGGTGTCGGCATTTTTAACGTTGATGCAGCTGCTTTTGTCGTTTATCCATACACTGATAACTGCCTGAAAAATGAACTATATCAGATGTGTCTAATGCGCTTGATTTGTCGAAACGCTTTACTTTTTTGGCGTAAGAACTGTAAAGTTATTTGTAAATCGCTGATAATAAATAATATTGTTGACTGGGCACAATTGTTGCTTCATTTAAAGCTGGCCAAGGCTGATAAGAAATTGTTGCAGCTAAGACACGAGTCAAGCTAACGAAAACGGCGTTGGAGGAGAACGACTAAAAAGAAGTCGCTGGAACCGAGGGGGTCGTACAGCGGAAGGAGACAATAACAAGGCTCGAATGCAAACAAGACGAATATAAGTAAAGAGCCCGAGTTAACCCGCCGTGAGGCGGGTTTTTTATTGCCGGAGTAAAATAACTATTCGCTGTCGCTCCATGCATACAGCAGCAAGCCGATCGCAGCACCACCCAGCAACCACGTCAGCAGGGGAGCGCCGCCCAGCATCGGCGGTGTGTAGCCATCCAGACC
>JAHEGP010000107.1:0-1199 GCA_024645065.1 Cellvibrionales bacterium
TTTGTACTTACCCTCGAAACCGAGGCTGATAAGGAGATAGATCAGTTCCAGGGTGTCGCCATGTTGCCCCGGATTCTGCAGCAGCTTGTCGAGAATGTTGAAAAACTTCTCGCCACCGAAGGTTTCGTTGTGAAACATACTCAGTAAGGAGTGCTGGCTCCAGCCGGAGCTGGCGCCCCACGGCGTATTCATTACCGCCTCATCAATTGCCGTGCACAACACGTAGCGGGCGGTGACAATCTTCTCCTGGGGTAGCTGGGCAGCGCGGCAGCGGGCATCAAACTGGCGAATTTCATCGACCAGCTGGCGCTGCAATTCCTGAGGATTGTCATGGCTGAGTAGCTTGCGCAGTTTTGCTTTCACAGCCAGTAACGTTGAGGCATTGTTAATCAGAATGTTGTCGCCAAAATCAGTGCTTAGCGGTTGCAGGTTTGCCAGGTTTGGCGCGGCCGCGCCACCGGTTGCCGCTCCAGCAGCGGCAACCGGTGCGCGGCTGCTCGCGCCAGGCCTGGGGATCATTACCGTCTGATTGCCGGGATCAGCTTCGGGCATCCTGACGGCGGGTTGGCCAATAACGGTTTTATCATTGTCGCGGGAATCGCTCATTTTATTGATTCCTTATGGCCCATAGTTCCATCGTTAGTCCTGGGAAATTGGCGCCGATGTGAATGGCAAAGCCACCGGAGCTCTGCATGGCCTTCCACAGTTCGCCGGTCCGGCCAAGTTCAAAGTAGCTAAAGCCCGCATGGTAGGGAATCTGGCGTGGGGCAACCGGCAGCGGCTTGATGGGTATGCCCGGTAGCTGGGCGCTGATGATATCGCGCACTTTCTCTACCGGTGCAATCTTGGCCTGGGTGCCAAAGTTATTGCGCAATAGTTCCGTTGGCAGGTCGGCCTTGACGGCCAGCACAAAGTTGGCGCTGCTGATCAGCGAGCGATCGCTGATCGGTGCAACATGAATGCCATATTTGCGCTCGGTCAATTCCAGCGACACCGCGGTTGTTTCCAATACTGTGCTCAGGCAGCGACGCAAAATATTAAAGGTACCAAAAAAGGTTGTGGCCAGGTCGTCGTGGAAATAAGGAGGGAACTGCGGTGCGCGTTTGTCCTGGGTGGTAAAGGTCGTCAGTTCGCCGGTCATCTGGATAAGTTCTGTATAAAATGTGAGCGGGTGCAAGCCGCGCACCTGACCCATATGC